>JBKBUN010000002.1:0-4099 GCA_046289925.1 Burkholderiaceae bacterium
AGGTGAGCGTGCCCACAAGGCGCAACTTCAACGGACATCAGAACTTTTCAGTGTGAACAAGCGGTCCACTGCGGTTTTTAGGTTTAACCACGTTGATTGTTCGTCTATGACCTCGTCCTCCCTTCTGTCCGCATGGTCCCAGCATGAAGCCGAGCTGCGAGGTTGGCTGTTCTCTCGCCTGCCAGTCAAGGCCGATGTAGATGACTTGCTGCAAGACGTGTTCATGAAAACCCTGCGTCAGGGGGAACGCTGGAAAGAAGTGACACAGCCGCGGGCTTGGCTGTTTGAGGTGGCCCGCAATACGCTGATCGACCATCTGCGCAGCAACCACGAGCTGCTGCCTTTGCCTGAAGACCTGGAGGACTGGGCAGAAAACGACCCGGGCACCCAAGTGGTGGACGTGTTGGCACAGGCTTGTCTGCCACGTGTGCTCTCTGAACTTGACCCACAGGATCGTGAGGCCATCGAGCTGTGCGATCTGCAGGGTGTGTTGCAGGCCGACTTCGCGCGCCTGAAGAACCTGAGCCTTTCAGCTGCAAAGTCGCGGGTGCAAAGGGCCAGACAACGCTTGCGCAAACGCATGACTGTTGCCTGCCAGATTCAGTTCAATGAGGCGGGTGGGGTAGACGATTTTGTACCCCGCGAGCCAATGCCGGATGCGTCCTGCACTGCCTCGAAACCGGCGGACTCGGGTGATGTTTCGCGATAGATCGCCGCGCCCCCCCGGTGGCGCGGCGCCCTTTTGTTAGGAGTTCGTGCGTCTTTTGGGGGACTGCCTCGTCTTCAGAGGCATGAACACCGCCACGCCCCCCACCCATCAGACAGCGGCCAAGGCCTGGCCTTTGCAGCACCCCCGTCTTTTTTTGCCACTGGCTGCCGCGCTCTGGTGGGCGCTGTACCAGGCACTGGTGCCAGTGTCCGAGTGGCTGGTAGCCCAATTGCCGGTTGACCGCGCCAGCCACTTGGGCGGCGCGCTGCAGTTCTTCTTCTATGACACCCCCAAGGTGTTACTGCTGCTGACCGCGGTCGTCTTTGTAATGGGTATGGTCAACAGCTACTTCACGCCTGAGCGCACCCGCGCCTTGCTCGCCGGCCGCACCGAGGGCGTGGCGAACGTGATGGCCGCGAGCCTGGGCATCGTCACGCCGTTTTGCTCCTGCTCGGCGGTGCCGTTGTTCATTGGTTTCGTGCAGGCCGGCGTACCGCTGGGGGTGACTTTATCGTTCCTGATCTCTGCGCCCATGGTCAACGAGGTGGCGCTGGCGCTGCTCTTTGGCATGTTCGGCTGGAAGATCGCTGCGCTGTACCTGGGGCTGGGCTTGAGCGTGGCCATCGTAGCGGGCTGGGTCATCGGCCGTCTCAAGATGGAAGCCCACCTGGAGGACTGGGTGCGCGACATGCCCAAGGTGCAGGCTGCTGCCGTTGACACAGGCATGACGCTGGCCGAGCGCATCGAGGCTGGTTTTGCCAGCGTGCGCGAGATCGTGGGCAAGGTGTGGCCGTACATCGTGGGCGGCATCGCCATCGGTGGCACCATCCACGGCTGGGTGCCCGAAGACTTCATGGCGCAGATCATGGGCAAGGATGCTTGGTGGTCGGTGCCGCTGGCGGTGCTGATTGGCGTTCCCATGTACACCAACGCCGCCGGCGTGATTCCCATCGTGCAGGCCCTGCTGGCCAAGGGCGCGGCGCTGGGCACCGTGCTGGCTTTCATGATGAGCGTGATCGCGCTGTCACTGCCCGAGATGATCATTTTGCGCAAGGTGCTCAAGGTGCGCCTGATCGCTACGTTCGCGGGCGTGGTGGCCGCCGGCATCCTGGTCGTGGGCTTCGTGTTCAACGCTGTCCTTTGATTTTCATCCCAACGCATGCAGACCAACGGGCATGGGCTTTCCTTCTCACTGGTACGTGCGCTGCTCGCCTCAGCAGCAGCCGCGCTGGCCTGGAGTGCTCAGGCCATGGAAATATCTTTCCAATCTGTCGCTCCCAACGTCTATGCCTACGTGGGCGACACCGAGGGTCGCACCCATGAAAACGAGGGCATCAACGCCAACCTCGGCCTGGTGGTCACATCCCCGCGGGTGTGGTGCTGATGGATTCCGGTGCCTCGTACCAGGGGCGGCAGATTGCTGAGGCTGCGAATAAGCTGATGCTGTAAGCCATCAATGTGTGACTCCACAGGTCGCCAATCTCACTATCTCACCTATCTCGAAATGGAACAGGAGTAAATCATGGACATCAAGGTACTCGGCACGGGTTGTGCCAACTGCAAAAGCACCATTGCCCTTATCGAGCAGGTGGCGCGTGACAAGGGCGTGCCCGTCACGCTGGGCAAGGTGGAAGAACTGCGCGAGATCATGGGCTACGGGGTGATGTCGACCCCGGGCGTGGTCATCGACGGCAAGGTGGTGCACGCCGGCGGCGTACCCAGCCGGTCCAAGGTCGAGCAGTGGCTGGCCGTGGCCTGAACGCAAGGGGATGTCAGCCATCATGCATCCGCAAAAGAAGTTCCATCTCGTCTTCTCGCTGCTGATGGGGGCGATGATGATTTTCCTGATGACCTTCGTCATCACCTGGGTCAACGTGGGCTGGAGCAGCGCCTTCTTGGGCACCTGGATGAAGGCCTTCGGCATCGCCTACCTCGTTGGCGTGCCGGTGATCTTTTTCCTGGCACCCGTGGCGCGCAAGCTCACCGCCGAGCTGCTCGGCGTGGCCCCGTGACCGTTTCAAACCAGGAGATTTCCCTATGAACACCAAAGTGGACCTGCCGACGGCCCGAGAGGTCTGCCCCACCACCGCCCACCGCATGGTGCGCGAGGGTGCGCTGTTGGTGGATGTGCGCGAGCCGAACGAAGTGGCGGTGCTCGCGTTCAACGTGCCCGACGTCGTCAACATCCCGCTGCTGGCGCTGGAACAGCGATGGAACAAACTCCCCAAAGACCGCGACATCGTGCTGGTCTGTGAAAACGGCTCGCGCAGCCTCAAGGCCACCTATTACCTCCAGTTCCAGGGCTTTACTCACGTGAGCAACATGGAAGGCGGCATCTTGAAATGGATGGCCAAGAATTTCCCGGTGACGGGTCAACGCTACGCGGTGCCTGTGGTGGCCACGGGCTGCTGTGGGTCGACGCTCCCCACGTCACCTGCCGGAACGGGTTGCTGCTGACCGTGGGGCGTTCGCCCCCCTGGGCCCTGCCTGACCAGTACCAGGTGGTGTTGGGTTTGCAGTGGGCATGAAGCGCAGATTGTTGGTTAGTTCATAGAAGGAAGATTGCATGACCAATAAACCGACCAAGATGCAGTTTCACGTGATTTCGCGTCGCGAGAGTGCTCACTCCAGCCGTGCCAAATGCAAGAACGCGCAGATCGATCTGGACACCGACCTGGCTGGCAACCCCGACGCATTCAACCCGGCCGAGCTTCTGCTGGCGGCACTTTCGGCCTGCATGATCAAGGGGATCGAGCGGGTGGTGCCCATTCTCAAGTTCGAGCTGAGGGGGGTCGAGGTGATCGTGGACGGTGTGCGTCAGGACGTTCCGCCCCGCATGGAAAGCATCCGTTACGAAATCATCGTGGACACCGATGAATCAGACCGGCGCATTGACCTGTTGCACGACAACGTGAAAAAGTACGGCACAGTGTTCAACACGGTGGCGCCAGGCACCGATTTGAGCGGCTTGATGCGCCGCGCCTGAGTGGAAAAAATCGATGAATGCCGATCACGGCCACAGCCACGCCCCCGCCAATTTCAACCAGGCCTTTGCCATCGGCATTGGTCTGAACATCGCTTTCGTGGCCATCGAGGCGTTGTACGGCTGGAAGATCAATTCGCTGGCCCTGCTGGCCGACGCGGGGCACAACCTGAGCGATGTGGCCGGGCTGGTGTTGGCCTGGGGGGGCGCTGGCCGGCAAGCTGGTGCCCAACGCCCGCCATACCTACGGCTGGAAGAGGGGCTGCATTCTGGCGGCTTTTGCCAACGCTCTGTTGCTACTGGTGGCCATGGGGGCGCTGGTCTGGGAAGCTGTGGGGCGCCTGATGTCGCCCGATCCTCTGGTTGGTAACGAGGGCGTGACCATCATGGTGGTGGCGGGTGTGGGC
>JBKBUN010000002.1:4196-53432 GCA_046289925.1 Burkholderiaceae bacterium
GCATTGTGATCAACACAGCGACCGCGCTGCTGTTCCTGCGCGGCCGCGAGAACGATCTGAACATCCGGGGCGCTTTTCTGCACATGGCGGCCGATGCGCTGGTGTCGGCCGGGGTGGTGGTGGCAGGCGCGCTCACCTTGTGGATGGGCTGGGTGTGGCTGGATCCGGTGGTCAGCCTGCTGATTGCCGCCGTGATCCTGGTGGGCACCTGGAACCTGTTCCGACAGTCCCTGCACCTGCTATTTGACGGCGTGCCCGACAGCGTGGACCCGCAGGCGGTGCACGACTACCTGGCGTCGCTGCCAGGCATCAGCCGCGTGCACGACCTGCACATCTGGGTCATGGACACCTCGCAGGTCGCCATGACGGCCCATCTGGTGATGCCGCATGGGCGTGCCGACGACAGGTTCTTGAAGGACGCCACGGATCAACTGCATGAACGGTTTGCAATCACCCACGCCACGTTGCAGGTGGTAAACGTGCCGTTCACCGAGCCTTGCGGTGCTTGGCCAGGCGAATCTGGCACCTCGCTTGATCAGGCGGATCATGCTGGCCATGCTTCAGCGCACGGGCATGCGCACAACCACTGATCGCCGTGTGCGCGCTGCGGCTCCAACCAGAGGCCGCCGACGTCCATGACCTGAGGTATCCGCCACGCGCCTTCACCCCACGGTCGAAGGCTGAAGGGCGATGACCGCCATGCCGATCAAGGCAATGGCGGCCCCGGCGATGTCCCAGCGGGTCAGCGACACACCATCGACGAGGTAGAGCCAGACCAGCGCCACGGCGATGTACATGCCCCCATAGGCCGCATAGGTGCGACCGGCCGCCGACGGATGCAGCGTCAACAGCCATGCAAACAGTGCCAGCGCCACGGCCGCTGGCACCAGCAGCCATGCCGATTTGTCCTGCCGTAACACGAGCCAAGGCAGGTAGCAACCCACGATTTCTGCGACCGCCGTGACGGCGAAAAGGCTGGTCACTTTCATCCATTCCATGCTCACGCCTCCTGCAGCGACCGAATCAGGGGACAGCGCACCTTGCCTTGGGTGGCGCCACAGCGCTCGACCAGCTCCTGCAGTGTGGATTCGATGCGATGCAGGTCCACCAGGCGGGTGCGCACATCGGCCAGTTTGCGCTCGGCTTGCTGCCGGGCATCGTTGCAATGGGACCCATCCTGCAGTTGGAGCAGGTCAGCGACTTCGTCGAGGTTGAAGCCCAGGCGCTGGGCCGACCTGATAAACCGCAGGCGCGCCAGATCGGCATCGCCGTAGCGCCGGATACCGCCCAGTGGTCTGTCCGGCGTCTGCATCAGGCCCTTGCGTTGGTAGAAGCGGATCGTCTCGACATGGACGCCTGCGGTCTCTGCGAGCAGTCCGATGGACAGGTGTTGGGGGGCTTGTTTCACAGTGCTTGACTCCGTACACAGGTACGGACCTAAGCTTACGGCATGAACGGGAACGACTCCACCTCGCCACGGGCCGACAGCGGACGCGGTGCGCTGCTGAGCGGTGGTTTGGCCGCCATCCTCGCATCGACCTGTTGCCTCGGACCCTTGGTGCTGATCACCCTCGGTGTTTCAGGCGCGTGGATCAGTAACTTGACGCTTCTCGAACCCTACCGCCCCTTCTTTATTGCCGCAGCGGTCGTGGCGCTGTTCTTCGCGTACCGGCGCATTTGGCGGCCGGTTGCCGCCTGTGAGCCTGGGCAGGTTTGCGCATTGCCACAGGTCAACCGCAGCTACAAGGCGCTGTTCTGGATGGTTGTGGGCCTGGTGCTGGTGGCGCTCGGGTTCCCGTTGGTCGCCCCGTGGTTCTACTGAAAGGGACTTGCCATGAAAAAACTGGTTGCACTGGCCGCTTGGGCCGCACTGACATCGCCTCTCTGGGCGGCCACGCAAACCGTCACGCTGTCCGTGCCGGGTATGAACTGTGCTGCCTGCCCGATCACCGTCAACAAGGCGCTGACCAAGGTGCCCGGCGTCAGCAAGAGCGATGTGAATCTGGACCGGCGCGAGGCTAAAGTGACGTTTGACGACACGAAGACGAACGTCGACGCACTGACGCGTGCAACCAAGGATGCCGGCTATCCGTCGACGGTGATTGGTGCCGCCCGGTGAGCGCAGTCATTCCGGAATCAACGCTGACCTGCCCTGAATGCAGACACGTCAAGACCGAGACGATGCCCACCGACGCCTGCCAGTGGTTCTACGCGTGTGAGCGGTGCCACACCGTGCTCAAGCCCAAGCCAGGCGACTGCTGCGTCTACTGCTCCTACGGCACGGTGCCGTGCCCACCGATTCAGGCGCAGGGCAGGGGCGGTTGTTGCGGCGGATGACCCCCGTCCGACCAGTCAAGCGCTGTTGAGTGGGGTGGGGCGGCTACACCCTGCCGCTGCACATCACACAGCCTTGGATTGGTTGACCCGCCGCATGAGTGCTTCGGCGCTTTCCTTGCGTTCGCTGTAGCGGTCCACCAGGTAAGGAGCAACGTCGCGGGTCAGCCAGGTGAACTTGACCAGTTCCTCCATCACGTCCACCACCCGGTCGTGGTAACTCGACGGCTTCATGCGGTCGTGCTCGTCGAACTCCTGAAAGGCCTTCGCCACGGACGACTGATTCGGGATGGTGACCATGCGCATCCAGCGCCCGAGCACGCGCATCTGGTTGACCGCGTTGAAGGACTGCGAGCCACCGCAGACCTGCATCACCGCCAGCGTCTTGCCCTGGGTGGGGCGCACGGCCCCGGCCGCCAGGGGAATCCAGTCGATCTGGGCCTTCATGATGCCGGTCATGGCGCCGTGGCGTTCGGGGGAACACCAGACCATGCCTTCGGACCACAGCGTCAGCTCACGCAGCTCCTGCACCCTGGGGTGGGTGTCTGGCGCATCGTCGGGCAGGGGCAATCCGCTGGGGTTGAAGATGCGGGTCTCGGCGCCCATGGCCTGCAGCAGCCGGGCGGCTTCCTCCACCAGCATGCGGCTGAAGGAGCGAGGGCGCAGGGAGCCGTACAGCAACAAAATGCGCGGCGGGTGGGCCGAGTGCGGGCGCAGCAGCCGCGATGGATCGGGCACGCGGAAGTGTTCGGGCATCACCTGCGGCAGATCGGCCAGGGGTTGGGTAACGGACTCAGACACAGCGACCTTCGGCATCGATGACCACTTCACCATCTTCCTTGATGAAGGGGCCTTGCTGTGGAGAGGGCAGGATGTCGAGCACCACCTCAGAGGGGCGGCACAGGCGCACCCCGAGCGGCGTGATCACGAAGGGGCGGTTGAGCAGGATGGGGTGCTGCCCAATGAAGGCCAGCAGTTCTTCATCGGTCCACTTGGGGTTGCCCAGGTCCAGCTCGGCGAAGGGTGTGCCTTTCTCGCGGAGGACTTGGCGCACGGTAGCGCCCGTGGCGCGCAGCCAGACCTGGATTTGCTGTGTGCTGGGCGGGTTCTTGAGGTACTCGATGACCGTGGGTTCCACACCACTGTTGCGGATCATGGCCAGCACGTTGCGCGAGGTGCCGCAGTCGGGGTTGTGATAGATCGTGATATCAGGCATGGGTGCGCTGCGGGTTCAGGGGGTTCGGGGTTTCCAGGCGTTGACGATGGCCACCAGCGAGAGCATCACCGGCACCTCCACCAGCACACCGACCACAGTGGCCAGTGCAGCGCCGGAGTTCAGGCCAAACAGCGAGATCGCCACGGCCACGGCCAGCTCGAAAAAGTTGGAGGTGCCGATCAGGCAAGCCGGACCAGCGATGTCGTGCGGTAGCCTGAGCAGGCGTGCACCCCACCAGCCGATGAAGAAGATGCCGTAGGTCTGCAGAATCAGCGGGATCGCGATCATGCCGATGATCAGTGGCTGATCGACAATGGTGCGGGCCTGGAAGCCGAACAGCAGCACCACGGTGGCGAGCAGGCCCACCACCGACCAGGGTTTGAGCTTCGCGACGAAGTCGCTCACGGCCGTGGGTGAGCGCGTAGCGAGCATCTGCCGGGTGGCCATGCCCGCCAGCAATGGCAACACTACATACAGCACGGTCGACAGCAGCAGCGTCGCCCAGGGCACGGTCACGTCTGTCACACACAGCAAGAAGGCGGCGATGGGTGCGAAGGCCACGACCATGATGAGGTCGTTCACCGACACCTGCACCAGGGTGTAATTGGCATCGCCTTTGACCAGCTGGCTCCAGACAAACACCATCGCGGTGCAAGGCGCTACGCCCAGCAGGATCATGCCGGCGATGTATTCACTGGCCGATTGCGGATCAACCCAGCCTGCGAATACGTACTGGAAGAACAGCACGCCCAGCGCAGCCATGGTGAAGGGCTTGATCAGCCAGTTGACCACCAGCGTGAGCAGCAGGCCTTGGGGTTTTTTGCCTACGTCTTTCACCGCATGCCAGTCGATCTGGATCATCATCGGATAAATCATCACCCAGATGAACACGGCCACCACCAGGTTGACATGCGCGATCTCCATCGCTGCCACGGCCTGGAAAACCCCCGGCACCAACAAGCCCAGCCCCACGCCGGCCAGGATCCCCAGTCCCACCCATACGGTCAGGAAACGCTCAAACACACCCATCGATCACACCTCAACAATGAAAAACGCCCGCTTGCTCAGACGACCGGGCCGCAGTCTTCGAATGAACCTTTCAGGCCTTCTGACGGCCGATGTCCATCAGCTCTTTCTGCAGGGCCAGGCGATCGAGCTTTTCGAATGGCAGGTTCACCATCAGCGCGATGCGGCGGCTGAGGATCATGAAGGCGTCTGCAAAGGCCTTCCTGGCGGCATCGTCGTCGCCCTTGATCTCGGCGGGATCGGGCACACCCCAATGTGCAGAGATCGGCTGACCGGGCCAGACCGGACATACCTCGCCGGCGGCCTTGTCGCAAACCGTGATCACGAAGTTCATGTGCGGCGCATCGGCCTGCGCGAACTCGCTCCAGTTCTTGCTGCGCAGGTTCTCGGTTTTGTAGTGGTTGCGCTGCAGCAGCTCGATGGCATGGGGGTTGACCTGGCCAGCCGGGTGGCTGCCGGCGCTGAAGGCGCGGAAACGGCCAGCACCGAGGTGGTTCAAGATGGATTCGGCCATGATGCTCCGGGCCGAGTTGCCGGTGCACAGGAAGAGCACGTTGTAGACGGACATGGTGAGCCTTTCAGCGGTGAGTGAGGATGGGCGCGGTGTGGACTGGCAGCACCACCACCGGCGAGAAGCCGCCGCCTTCGGTGCGGAAGTTGGTGGTCTGGCCGGCCCAGGTGCGGGCGGCCAGCAGCTGCACCTGGCCGCGGTAGGTGTAGGCGCGCAGGTCCAGCTTGAGCCGAACCGTCTGCCCGTCCACCGACACCAGCCGCTCGCTGGGCGGCACGGTGGTCTGGGCCACGTAGTCGCCTGCCAGGATGTCGTCCCACACGCGCCGGGTGAGCTTGTCGCCTCGGTAGGCGGCGCGGGCGCCGAAGCCGGCGGCGGGTTTGAAGAACAGCTGGCGCCGCTGCGCCCAGAGGGCGTCGGCGCGTTCAGCCGTGACGCGCTGCGTGGCGGGCACGATCCGGCGCAGCAGGGCGCGGTCTGCGTCGTTCACGCCCCAGCCTTCAAGCAGCGCGGAGTCGGACAGGGTGATGAGGTTGCGCTTGTCGGCGTACAGCGCGTGGGTGCGCGGGTGCGGCGTGACCACCGCAGCGCCGGCCAGGTAGGCCTGCTGCAGCGCCTCATGCCCTTCACCCTGCAGGTAGAAGTCGGTCAGACGGTTGTAGACCAGGTCCACCGGCATGCCGGCGGGCACGGCGGGGTGCCAGAGCGCGCCATCGCGCCATTGCAGTTCGCGCGGATCGGCCACCACGGCGATGAGGCCGTGCGCGGCGAACAGGGCGCGCGCCATCTGGAACTCGGGCGCCAGGTACTGATCCTCGGGCGCGTCGTCCACGATCAGGATGTTGCGCAACGGGGCGTCGCCGCGCTGCGACCGCCATTCGGCGCGGAACATGGCGACGAAGACCTCGTCCAGTTGCCGCAGGGTGTCCTGCGGGTCGAACACCTGCTGGAAGGGCTCGCAGCAGGCGCGGTGCGCGCGCGCCAGGGCGGCATTGAGCAGGGCGCCGCCGGCGTTGCTGTTGATTTCGATCAGGCGCGGCCCGTCATCGGCCAGGTGGAAGTCGTAGCCCATGAAGACGCCGGCCGGGCCGTGGTCCAGTCGGGCGATCTGCGGCGCGCGTGACAGCGCCTGCTGCTGCCAGGCGGGCAGGGCGATCACGCGCTCCAGCGCAGCCACCGCGTCGGCGATCTGCGCCATCACGCCCGGATCGAGGAACACCACCGTGCGAGAGAACAGGTGCGGGTGGCTCTGCGCCAGGCGTGCGGTCAGGCCGGCCAGCGCGGGTTCGGTCTCCAACTGCTCCCTCAGGCGGGGCGTGTCCAGCGTCTGGCAGGCGCAGCCGAGATTGAGTGCTTCGGCAAGGTTCACGGCTGTTCTCCGCAATCGGTACAGACCGAGGGGGCCACGGCACAGGGTTGGCCTGCGCAGCAATGCTCGGTCAGGTAGCCGAGCAGGGCGTTCATGCGGTCGAAGTGGGCGCGGTAGATCAGGTTGCGGCCGTCGCGCTCGACGTCGATCAGGCCCGAATGGCTCAGCTCTTTCAGGTGAAAAGACAGCGCGGTCGAAGACGCCCCCAGCTCTTCCGACATGTGACCCGGGGTCAATCCTTCCGGGCCAGCCACCACCAGCAGACGGAAGATGCGCAAGCGTGTTTCCTGGGCCAGTGCGCCCAGTGCCTTGACGACTTCAACTTCTTCCATGGTGTTTCCTCAATGGGTTTGTGGACTGGGCAAAGCCAGCTTGGTCGGCAGCGCCAGCGTCAGCAGCCAGCAGGTGAACAGCATCAGCGCCGATCCGATCAAGGCATAGAGCAGGCCGCCCCACTGATAGAGCAGGCCCGACATGAGCGTGCCGAAGAAGCGCCCCAGGGCGTTGGCGGCGTAGTAGAAGCCCACGTCTTCAGCCGCTTTCTCGCTGCCGGCGTAGGCCAGGATCAGGTAGGAATGCACCGAGGAATTGACGGCGAAGGCGAAGCCGAACAGGCCTAGGCCGCCGACCACCCACCACTGCAGGTTCGGGACCTGAAGCCACACCGCAGCAGCAATGCCCACGGGAATCAGCGCCAGCGCCAGCGACCACCCGCGCGCTGCCGGCACCTCGCTGCTCAGCCCGTCCGGGCTGCGCTTGACCAGGTTCGGCGCCAGGGCCTGCACCAAGCCATAGCCGATGGTCCAGGACGCGAGGAAGCCGCCGACCATGGTGAAGTTCCAGCCCTGCGAATACAGGAACACCGGCACGCCAACCACAAACCACACGTCGCGCGCGCCGAACAGCGTCACCCGCGCGGCGGCCAGGCCGTTGATGCCCGCATTCTTGGCGAACAATTCCTTGGCCGATTTCGAGGCCTTGGCCTTGCCCATCATGGGCGGGACCGACAGCACCACGCCGGCCAGCACCAGCACCAGCGAGCCGGCCATGGCCCAGAGCGAGTGCTGGAAGCCCAGCGCCTGCAGCAACACGCCACCCAGGAAGAAGCCGAAGCCCTTCATGGCGTTCTTGCTGCCGGTGAACCAGGCCACCCACTTGAAGAGCTGGTTGTTGCCGCCGTCTTCGGCCTTGGCCTGTGCCTGCGTGACCTTGATGGCCGACTTGCTGGCGGTCTTGGTCAGGTCCTTGGCCACGCCGCAGATGCCTTGCGACAGCACCACCCAGGCCACCGACATCGCGGCCGTCCAGGCCGGGTTGAGCAGCGAGAGCAGGATAAAGCCGGTGATCTGCGTCGCCAGGCCCACGGTCAGCATGCGCTGGATGCCGTAGCGCGTGGCCAGCCAGCCGCCGATCAGGTTGGCCAGCACGCCCGCCGCTTCGTACAGCAGGAACAGAAAGGCCAGCGTGAACGGTGAATAGCCGAGCTTGTAGAAGTGCAGCAGCACCAGCATGCGCAGCGCGCCGTCGGTGAGCGTGAAGCCCCAGTAGGCGGCCGTGACGATGGCGTAGTTGCGGGTCGCGGTGTTCATCGGGGCGCGTTCAGATGCCGACGACTTCCAGATGGCAGGCCAGGTCCACCATGCGGGTGGCGTAGCCCATCTCGTTGTCGTACCAGGCGTAAACCTTGAGCAGCGTGCCGTCTGTCACCATAGTAGACAGGCCGTCGACGATGGAGCTACGGGTGTCGCGGGCGTAATCGGCGCTCACCAGTGGGCGGCTCTCGTAGCCCAGGATGCCGGCCAGCGGGCCCTTGGCCGCGGCTTCGAACAGGGCGTTCACTTCCTCGGCCGTGGTCGCGCGGTTCAGTTCGAACACGCAGTCGGTCAACGACGCGTTGAGCGCCGGCACGCGCACCGCATGGCCGTTGAGCTTGCCCTTGAGTTCGGGGTAAATCAGCGCGATGGCGGTGGCGCTGCCGGTGGTCGTGGGCGCCATGTTGACCATGGCGCTGCGGGCGCGGCGCAGGTCTTTGTGTGGCGCGTCCACCACCAGGTTGGTGTTGGTGGGGTTGTGCAGCGTGGTGATCTGGCCGTGCTTGATGCCGATGGCTTCGTGCACCACCTTCACGACCGGGGCCAGGCAGTTGGTGGTGCAGCTGGCGGCGGTGACGATGCGGTCGCGCGCCGGGTTGTACAGGTGTTCGTTGACGCCGACCACGATGTTCAGCACATCGCCCACCTTGACGGGTGCTGCCACGATCACGCGCTTGGCACCGCGGTCCAGGTGGCCCTGCAGTGTTTCGGGGGTGAGGAACTTGCCGGTGCATTCGAGCACCAGGTCCACGCCCAGGTCGCCCCAGGGGATCTCGGCCGCGGTGGCGTGTTCGCTGAACGAGAGGCGCCGGTCGTTGATGCAGATCGCGTCGCTGCCAACGGCTTCGATGTCGGCGCGCCACTTGCCCTGCACCGTGTCAAAGGCCAGCAGGTGGGCGGTGGCGGCGGCGCCGCCCTTGATCTCGTTGAGGTGCACCACCTCCAGGCGGTTGCCGCTGCGGGGGTCGATGGCTTCGCGTTCGATGGCGCCGAAGGCCGCGCGCAGGGCAAGGCGCCCCATGCGGCCCATGCCGTTGATGCCGACTTTCATGTGTGAGGAACCTCTAAATTTTCAAACATTCAATGAATATTGAATAATAGCGAAGTGCCGTGAAGGTTGCATGACATGAAGGTGCTTCAGTGCGGCTGCAAAATTATCGTGTCGGGTGCGGGAGTCCAAGCCTGGGTCGATGGAAGCGGCTTTGGATGCCCTGGCCACTTCGCGCTGAACAGTCGCGTTGCCGACGTGCACGCCCACATACGTCCGCGTCAGCCTAGAAACCGCAGTTGGATGCGCCCGCCAGTGCCGTGATCGGCGCGCCAGGCAAGGCGAGACGACGCGGCGCACTCCTGTGCGCAAGGAGGCACAACGCCGCATGGCGCGCCGAGCATGGTGCTGACGGGCGCATAGCGCTTTCACCCAGAAGCTGAGCGCGCCCACAAGGCGCAAGTTCAACGGACATCAGAACTTTTCAGTGTGAACAAGCGGTCCACTGCGGTTTCTAGGAGTCTGTCGGACTTGGGGCGTCGAAAGCGAACATGAGCCCCAGCGAGGACCGTTTTCGCCGTATTTGCAGCCCCATAGCGGGGCTATGGGACCCAAAGACGGTGAACAATGGACCGCTGCGGCCCATTTGCTGCCGACGATTCCCAAGTCCGACAGACTCCTAGGCACGCAGCGTTCGCATCTCGGGCGCAAAGCTGCGGGCTTTGCGTGAGCTTTTGCCGGGCTGTGCGCTTGGGACGAGTCTCACGCAGACTTTGTTGGCATGACATGTATCCAGTCGCAGTCCAACTGGACCTGAATGGTCTGACCTTCCTCTAGCTGCCTTCGATGTGGCCCTGAGCGGATCAATCTGAACGATGCCCCAGAAACGGCGAGCAGGGCCGCTGTGGCAAGTGAAATCTCGCCGAGATCGTGCACCTCAGTGACTTTGGCATCAATGCCGACCATGCCTGCCCTGGCCGCACCTGGGTGACCGCCAATATCCGTGCCAATTTGCAGCCCGTCTCCCTGCACGACCCACGTCAGCATTTGTCCTGGAGAAAGTCGCCCCTTGTCCTTCACACGCAAGCGCAGCCCGGTTGAATCGCCTGCAGCAGACAACCACTCTAGCCAGCCTCGCTGTTCGGTCACATCGGTTTCGGTGAGTGCGCCTAACCAGCGGCCATGGAATCGGTTCTGCACGCCCATCAGGTCGGCCACCCGGGCATTGCGGGGCGAGCGATACACGTGCGCTGGTGGTCCCTGCTGCAACACTGCACCTGCGTCCATCACCACCACGCTATCGGCCAGATGTCGTGCTTCGAGCAGATCGTGGGTGACCAGGACAATGGGGATGTGCAAGTCCCGCCGCAGTTCGGCCAGCAACTCGTACAGCCCTTGACGGCTCATCTGGTCTACAGCCGAGAAGGGTTCGTCCAGCAGCAACAGGCGAGGCTCCCGGGCCAAGGCTCGCGCCACCGCCACGCGTTGCTGCTGACCACCCGACAGCGCCGAGGGCTTGCGGCCTTGCTCTTCTGGGGACAAGCGCACGTGGGTCAACCAGTGCCGTGCGCGTTCTCTGCGTTCACGGGGGGGGAGGTGGAGCAGCGAGAGGCTGACATCATCCAAGGCCGAGAGGTGGGGCATGAGCGCGTAGTTCTGAAACACCAGTCCTACATGGCGTTGCTGGGGCGTGAGCTGGATCCCCGCATGCGTGTCGTTCCAGACCTCCCCCCCCACCTTGATGAAGGCGCTGGAGGGATTCATCAGACCCGCCATGGTGCGCAGCATGGAGGTCTTTCCTGCGCCAGACGGCCCCACGATGGCCAACAGTTGCCCGGCAGCACACCTGAACTCCCCTTCCAGGGGCATGGGGAGGCTTTGCGAAACCCGCACATGCAGCCCACCCGTATTGCTCGGGGGCGTACTCATCGCTTTCGCATCATCCGGGATGTGGCGAAAAACGATGCCGCCACTGCGGCCAGGGAAAAGATCAGCAACAGCAACGCCATCTGGTCGGCACCTTGGAGGTCGAACGCCTGCACCCGGTCGTAGATGCTGATGGCGATGGTTTTGGTCTCACCCGGGATGCTGCCGCCCATCATGAGTACCACGCCGAACTCGCCCAGCGTGTGCACGAAGGTCAGCACCGCTGCGGACAACACCCCCGGCCACGCCAGCGGCAGTTCCACCCGCAAGAAGGTCTGCCAGGGGCCCAGTCCGCTGACTGCGGCGGCTTCGCAAAGGTTCTCCGGGACGGCCTCGAAGGCCCGTTGAATGGGCTGGACCATGAAAGGGATGTTGAAGATGACCGAGGCAATGAGCAGGCCCGCGAAGTTGAAGGTGAGGCGGATGTCGAAGGTCTCCTGCATCCAATGCCCGAGAGGTGAAGCCCCGCCCAGGGTCACCAGCAGGTAGTAGCCGAGCACCGTGGGTGGAAGCACCAAGGGCAACACCACGGCGGCCTCCACCAGCGCCTTGCCCGCAAACGAGGTACGCGCAAGCCATCGCCCCATCCACAAACCCAGGGGCAGCAGCACCAACAGCGTGACCGCTGCCAGTTCCAGGGAGAGTGTCAGGGCTTGCCAGTCCATAGGGTCACGGTTTCGGCATGGCGAAGCCGTACTTCACCATGATGGCCTGCGCCTCGGGTGTCGAGATGTAGTCGTAGAAGGCCCGTGCCGCTGGGGGAGCATCGCGCAGCACCACCATTCGTTGCGCCAGCGGCTGGTGCCAGGCCTCGGGAATGAGCGCGAAGTCGCCCAGGCGGGCCACCTGGGGCGCCAGGGCCAGGGAGTACGCGATGATGCCGCCCTGTGTGGAGCCAGACGTGGCGAACTGTGCGGTCTGGGAGATGTTTTCACCGACCACCAGGAACGGCTCGATGCGTTGCCACAGTCCGGCGTGTTGCAGCGCCTCCTTGGCCCGCATGCCGTAGGGCGCATGGTCTGGAGAAGCAATGGCGAACTTCTTCAAGCGGCCATCGGCCAGAGCAGCGGCGAGGTCTTTGAGCTCCCCATCGGCCTTGAGCGGGCCGCCCTTGGGCACCATGACGCCGATGCGGCCATAGGCATAGAGGCGGCCCCGGTCCACAGTCTTGCCCGCGTCGGCCAGCTTGAACACGAAGTCCTCATCCGCCGACATGAAGAGGTGGAACGGGGCGCCCTGGAGAATCTGTGAGTAGAAGTTGCCTGATGATCCGAAGACCAACCGCAGGCGCTGGCCCGTGGACTTCTCGAACTGCGCGGCCACCTCCTCGATGGCGAATTTCAGGTCGGACGCAGCCGCCAGGGTTGGTACCGCAGTGGGCTGCGCCTGCGCCTTCAGGGACACCAGAAGCGTGCTCAGGGCGATTGACAGCAACAGTGTTCGGCGAAGTCGGAGCGCCATGGCGAGCCCTTTCGGGGGTGGTGGAGAAGAAGCCCACCGATATCTTGCCATATGGATATCGCGGCCGGTAGATATCGACATCACCCAGGGGCTATCATCCTGCCCATGAAACCCGTCCTGAATGTGTCGGCTCTTGAAAAGCGCACGCGCTTTCGCGTCCAGATCAAGCACGCCATCGCCATCGGTCCGGGCAAGGCAGACGTGTTGGAGTGCATCGCCGAGACCGGTTCGATTGCCGAGACGGGAAGGCGCTTGGGTATGAGTTACCAACGTGTGTGGTCGCTCGTGGAGGCGATGAACCGGGACTTCTTGGAGCCACTCGTGAACAAGCAGCGAGGCGGGGCGGCCGGTGGAGGTGCGACCCTCACGCCAACAGGTGTTCGGGTGCTGAAGCTCTATCGCGCGGTCGAAGCCAAGGCACAGACGGCCGTGGACAAACACCTGCATGAGTTGGTTGCGTTGATTCGGGCTGACACGGCTGACGTGCGCCGTGTCAGCCCCTCGCGGCAAGGCAAGTTGCCACCGGCAACCCGATGAGGTGGCGCCAGTCCCCCCGCCGGGGGGCGCGAACCGATGCCGATCACCAACGACTCACCGCAGCAGCAGCGTAGGCACCGATGCGGAACGCAAGAGGTCCGTGGTCTTGCTGCCCACGAACAGACTTCGCCATGGTGAGTGGCTGTAAGCACCCATGACCAGAAGGTCGCACTGCTGCGACTTCACCGCCTCGGCAATCACGGTCTCCGGATCGCCCGGGTGGACCTCCATCGAAACCTGGAAGCCCGCCGCCTCCAGCACGCTGCGGGCCTCCTCGATCTGTTTCGGCCTTTGGGTATGCGACTTTCCCGCCATCATTAGGTGGATGGGCAGCCCCTTGAGCAGCGGACTGCCGGCAATCATCTGGATGCCCTGGCGGGTCACGCTGGAGCCATCGAAGGCGTACAGCACGCGGGTCGGGGCGCGGAACGCATCGGGCACGGCCAGCACTGGCTTGCTCACCGAGCGCACCACCCACTCCAGGTTGCGGCCCAGGTCTCGCTGAGTCGCCGGTGCCGATGTCCCTCGACGGCCCAGCACAAACAAGCGGACATTGGCCTGAAGCTCTGGAAGCGTGGTGTCCAGCTCGCCATGGCGTTGGCGCACATCAACCACGGCTGCCCCGGTTGTCAGCGCCCGCTCACGCAGGCCGTTGAGGAACACGCGGCCTGCCTCTCGAGCAGTGCGTGTCCTCGTCTCGTCTTCGTCGCTCAACTGCTTGAGCAGGCTCTCCTGTGCATCCAGGCCGATGGCCCCGCTGTGGTCCTGCACGGCTTTCAGCCGGGGGTGCCGGTCGATGACATGAAGGAGTTCCATCGGGCACTGCATGCGCTGTGCCGCCCAGGTGGCGTGGTCGGTCACGCTTTCGGCGTAGTGCGACTGGTCCACGCAGGCCAGCACTTTGTTGTCGTCGTTCATCGGGTGGTCTCCTTCAGTGGCCCATGAGCATGTCTTCGGCGCCGTCTTTGTCGTGAATGCCGAAGCGGTCCACCATGGTGGCGCTGGCCTCGTTCAGGCCCATGATCTCGACCTCCGCGCCCTCGCGACGGAACTTGATGACCACTTTGTCCAGTGCGCTCACAGCGGTGATGTCCCAGAAGTGCGCACGGCTCACGTCGATGCGGACCTTGTCGATGACTTCCTTGTAGTCAAAGGCGTTGCAGAAGCGTTCGGCGCTGGCGAAGAACACCTGACCGATGACCTGATAGGTGCGGGTACGTCCTTCGTCTTCGCTTTTCGATTTCACCTGCAGAAGCTGTCCGACCTTGTGGGCGAAGAAGAAGCCCGACAGCAGCACCCCGGTCAGCACGCCTTTGGCAAGGTCGTGGGTCGCCACGGTCACGACCACGGTGGCCACCATCACCACACTGGAACTCTTGGGGTGCTCGCGCAGGTTCTTGATAGAGGCCCAGTTGAAGGTGCCGATGGACACCATGATCATCACGGCCACCAGGGCCGCCATGGGAATCTTCGCCACCCAGTCCCCCAGGAACACCACCAGGATCAGCAACACCACGCCCGCGGTGAGTGTGGACAGCCGCCCGCGACCGCCGGACTTCACATTGATGACAGACTGACCAATCATGGCGCAACCCGCCATGCCGCCGATAAAGCCTGTGGCGATGTTGGCAATGCCCTGGCCCACGCACTCGCGGTTCTTGTCGCTCTTGGTGTCCGTGAGGTCGTCCACGATGGTGGCCGTCATCAGCGATTCGAGCAGTCCCACCACCATGAGGGTGAGCGAGTACGGGAAGATGATGGCAAGTGTCTCCCAGGTCAGCGGGACGTTCGGGATGAGGAACATCGGCAGGCTGTCGGGCAGCTCACCCATGTCGCCCACGGTGCGGATGTCGAGATCCAGCGCAATGGCCACCCCGGTGAGGACCACGATGGTCACCAGTGGCGACGGCACCGCCTTGGTGAGGTAGGGCAGGCCGTAGATGATGGCAAGTCCCGCCGCCGTCATGGCATACACGTGCCACGTCACGTTGGTGAGTTCGGGCAACTGGGCGAGGAAGATCAAGATGGCGAGTGCGTTCACGAAGCCGGTGACGACCGAGCGTGAAACGAACCTCATCAAGGCCCCCAGACGGACCCACCCGGCAATGACCTGCAGGATGCCGGTGAGCACCGTGGCGGCCAGCAGGTACTCCAGGCCATGGTCTTTGACGAGCGACACCATCAGCAGTGCCATGGCCCCCGTGGCGGCGGAAATCATCCCAGGTCGCCCTCCGGTGAAGGCGATGATGGTGGCGATGGAGAAGGAGGCGTACAGGCCCACCTTGGGGTCTACCCCGGCGATGATGGAAAACGCAATGGCCTCTGGGATGAGTGCCAGAGCCACGACCAGTCCCGCAAGCAGGTCGTTGCGCACGTTGGACAACCAGTCCTGGCGCAGAGTGTGAAGCGACATAGAGAAATGGCCCTCGCAGAGATGCGCAGGCAAAAAGTACAAGGAGGAATGTGACCAACTGACGCTGGTCTGGCGAAGCACATAGGGCGTGTGGCGGCCCTGGACAACTACGGTGGAGTCACCGAGCAGAAAAAGCCGCGTGGCAGGCCCCATCCCAGGTAGTACACCGGGTGTCTAGGGGAGACTGCGAACGGATGCTGCACCGCACCATTGTACTTGTCTGCATCGACCCAAGGCTTACCGCACGTTCGCTGTTGCTAGATTTTCCCAGGCGCCCAGGAGCCTGTCGGACTTGGGGCGTCGAAAGCGAACATGAGCCCCAGCGAGGACCGTTTTCGCCGTGTTTGCAGCCCCATAGCGGGGCCATGGGGCCCCAAGACGGTGAACAATGGAGCGCTGCCAGCCCATGGGCCCTTGGCATGCAGCCGACGATTCTCAAGTCCGACAGGCTCCTGGGTTGAACGCGGGCTTTTGCGTCGGTGCAAAGGGTATGATTCGCGCGCTGCTTCGCGCCCCTGTGTTCAGCGCGGCGCTTCTGCACTTCTGACTTCTGTATTGTCTGCCCGTAGCTCAACTGGATAGAGCAATTGCCTTCTAAGCAATAGGTCGGGGGTTCGAGTCCCTCCGGGCAGGCCACAAGACCCCTTCACACCCCCTCAGAACCCTCACGTTTCCTGGCGCTGCGGTTTGGGGGCCTCGTACGAACTTCTCGCGTCCCGCGGGCCCTGCAAACGCATGCCATGGGAGCGCTGACGGGTGTCTTTCGGATGCCGTGATATCCGCGCCCAGAAGGTGAGCGCGCCACAAGGCGCAACTTCAACGGACATCAGAACTTTTCCGTGCGAACAAGCGGTCCACTGCGGTTTCTAGGTTCAAAGCGTTTTAGGGCGCTTGTGCTTATAAATCAAGCACAAGCAGCTCATAAATTGATAGCAAACGAGATTGGCAATGTGGCGCATGTGCCCGCTTCATGTGGCGCCGGTGGCAGCCCTGGTCGGTGGTCGAGGTGCTCCGACGGCCGGGCCTGCGCGAGGAGCAGGTCGTCGTCACCCCGTCAGGGCGTTTCGTCGAACACCAGCGCCGGAGGGCTGAGCACGCGGGCCACGCTGGCAGGGGCGTTGCCCGGCGCTTGACCCACTGGTTCGAGGGCGGCCATGGTGAGCAGGGCCAAGCCGTGGTTCAGTGGGGCGTAATAGCTGCCAGCCGGAGTGTCGATGGCACGGCGCTGCAGGCCTTGGCCTTCACTGAGCACCGACCCCGGCTCTGCAATGCGCAGCACCGGCAGCCCCAGGTCGCGCAGTTGCGCTACGGCGCGCAGGTTGTCGGCGGCCAGCCAATAGCCGCAGGGGCGGGTGCGGGTTTCGCGGGCCTGTGGTGCAAGACCGTTGGCCCATTCCACCTGTACCGTCTGCTCGGCCCCGGTGCGCGGGTCTAACAGCGTGAGGTCGCGGCGTTCGCGGCGGGGCTCGGCCCGCAGCACTGCAGGCTCACGGCAGGCCTGGGCGCTGGTCTCGCGCGCAACGAAGGTGCGCACCTGTTCGAGCGATGCTGCGCGCTCCGCCGCCTGCCGCAGCACGGCTGTGATCGCCACGACCTGGGTGTGCACGCGCCGTTGCAGGTCTTGCATCGGGTCGGCGGTACGTCGGCTGGCCACCACCAGCCCGATGCTGTTTCGCAGCGCCTGGGCGTTGACAAGCCGGGTTGGGTTGAGATGGTCGGAGTCCAGCGGGGCCTGCGGCGTGGTACCGGTCAGCCGGTGAAATGGCTCGCTGCTCAGGCGTTCTGCTTGCAGGCCCTGCTGCAGCGCGGGCGCAAACCACTCGGCGGCGGCCTTGCGCAGAAACTCGGGGTAATTGACCGGGCTCGCGTACTGCACGAGGGCATCGGCGCGGCCCACCAGTGACCAGGGCTCCAGGTATGGCTGGGACGCATCGTATTCCCGGCTCTCGACCAGCACGGCCGCCCGGTAGTCGCTCAGAACGCGCGCCAGTGCGCGGGCTTCCGGCGTCTGCAGCGCCAGATGGTCGGCGTCCAGCGCGATGCCGCTTGCCGTGCCCGCGGTGTGGTGGGCTGCACCGTCGGGATTGGCCCGCGGCACCACCAGGACGTGGATGCGATCCAGCAGTGGCTCCAGATCGCCACGCGCCAACTCCTGGGCCAGGTGCAGCAGTGCCTCAGCGCTGGCGCCGTCGGTACCCTGCTGTTGGCCCACCAGGGCAATCACGGGTTTGCCGGTGGCATCGACCGAGGTCGGGGATGCGTTTGCCACGCGGCCGATCAGCACACCCACGATGGGCTCACCCCTTGCACTGTTGCCCAGCGCAAGGGGATGGGCGCGTGTGCCACGAGCGTTTTCGGGCAAGGCACCCAGGCGGGCGATCCAGTCGGTCAGCTCTGCCTGGGTGGTGAGCGCACGGCGATGGGGCGCCAGCCCCGGGGTCTGGTAGACGACGGCCGGTACCGGGAATCGCGCTGCCAGCAGGTCGCCACTCGCGGTTGTGTTGGGTACTGCCACGGCGGGTATCGGGGTCACCACCGGCTGCGGTGCAGCGGCGGGGGGCAGCTTGGGGCTTGGGGTGGCTGCAGGCGGCATGGGCCGAGGAGCCGACGGCGCGGCTTGCTGGGGGCGCGGCGCAGGCGCGTTGGGCATGGTTTTGGAGACGTTGCCCAGCACAGGGCCGCCAGGCCACGGGGGCAGCGGGGTGCTGGTGCAGCCTGCGAGCAAGGCAACAGTCACCAGTGCTGCGGCCCCGCGCACGGCACGCATTCCCGACAGGGCGGGGGGCAGGGCTTGTGGCAGCCAGGGCGTCAGGCGGAAGGCAAAGGCTCGGTGGCGGGGCATGGGGCGGATTCCTCAGGACAGCGGCCGGTATGGCCATCCGGCGATTGTGCGCGGAACCTGTGCCCTGTCTGCGATGCCAGCGACATCGGCGGGGCAGAGTGTTTTAGCCTGTGAGCGCCGGTCGCGCGGCGCAGCGCGCCAGCGCGATCGGCACAGGACGGTGCTCAGCGGCCGTAAGAGCCGCGGCCACCGCCCGAGGAGCGGCCGCCACCGAAGCCGCCACTGCGGCCGCCACCGCCGCGACGGCCGCATTCGGCCATGCTGTCAACACTGGTGCGCATGGGGTCGGGCTGCGCGCTGCCGCGACCGCCGCGCTCGGGCTGCATCTTCAGCCCGGCCTGGGTGCCGAGGTGGGCATTCATGCGGGGAGGTTGCTCGTCCAGGCGCGATCCGCCCGAAGCATGCGCCGGGCGGCCACTCTTGGCATGGCGGCTGCCCGCACCCTGGCCGCCGCGGTTGCCGTTGGCTGCGGGGCCACGCGGCGCAGCGCCCGGGCTGTTGCGAGACCCTGCCGAACGGGCCGGGCTGCCCTGGCCTTCGGCCGCCTTGGGGGCCGACCGTCCGCCGCCACCGCCGCCGGCTGCCTTGTTGGCGCGGATGCGTTCCATCATTTCAGCGCGGGCGGCCTTGGCCGCGGCCTGCATCACTTCGCGGCTCGGAGGCTTGCCTGCGCCGCCCCAGATGGTCTGACGCCCCATGGCAATCGGCTCGGCCTTCTCGCCGGCTTCAGGGCCGAAGCCGTCGAGCGCCTGCACCGGGATCTCCTGCTTGGTGAAGCGCTCGATGTCCATCATGAAGCCTTCTTCGTCCATGCACACCAGGCTGACGGCATGGCCCTCACGGCCCGCACGGCCCGTACGGCCGATGCGGTGCACGTAGTCTTCCGGCACGTTGGGAATCTCGTAATTCACCACGTGCGGCAGGTCGTCGATGTCAATGCCGCGTGCAGCGATGTCGGTGGCCACCAGGGCGCGGATCTCGCCGCTCTTGAAGCCTGCCAGCGCTTGTGTGCGGGCACTCTGGCTCTTGTTGCCGTGCAGCGCCATGGCGCTCACGCCGTTCTTGTTGAGGAAGTCGGCCACGTTGTTGGCGCCGAATTTGGTGCGCGTGAACACCAGCACCTGGCTCCAGTTGTGCTCCTGGATGATGTGCAGCAGCGCTTGTTTTTTCTTGCCGCGGCCCACTGGGTGGATGACCTGCGAGATCCGCTGTACCGTGGTGTTGCGGGGGGTGACCTGGATGCTCTGCGGGTTGCGCAGCAAGGTGCCCGCGAGGTCGCGGATTTCGTCGCTGAAGGTGGCCGAGAACAGCAGGCTCTGCTTGCTTTGCGGCAGCAGGGCCAGCACCTTCTTGACGTCGTGGATGAAGCCCATGTCCAGCATGCGGTCGGCCTCGTCCAGTACCAGCACCTCGACGGTGGACAAGTCCATGAAGCCTTGCTGCTGCAGATCCAGCAGCCGGCCTGGCGTGGCCACCAGCACGTCCACGCCACGCTTGATGCGGTCGATTTGGGGATTCATGCCCACACCGCCGAAGATGACGGTGGAGCTCAGGTCCAGATACTTGCCGTAGTTGCGCACCGATTCCTCCACCTGTGCGGCCAGTTCGCGGGTGGGGGTGAGCACCAGGGCGCGCACGCCTTTGCCGCCAAACTTGCTGCGCGCCACAGCGCTTTGCGACAGACGCTGCAGCAGCGGCAGGGTGAAGGCGGCGGTCTTGCCCGTGCCGGTTTGCGCACCGGCCAGCAGGTCATGCCCTTGCAGCACCAGGGGAATCGCCTGGGCCTGGATGGGAGTGGGGCTCTCGTAACCCTGTTCGAGCACAGCCTTCAGAATGGCCGGTGCCAGGTTCAGATCTTCAAATTTCATGGATGAGGGAGGCGCCCGTCCGGGGCGCAGGGTCTGCCTGTCAAGGCCACCTGGGGCGGCCGAGCCAGTCTCAGGCAAGACGGGTTCAAAGGCGGGAGCCCGGACCCGACGGTCCATCGTCCCCAGCAGACTGCTGACGCTGCAGACAACTGGCGTCTGCAACCCCCGCATTGTCGCATGGACCGATAATCGCGGTTTCAACGTGGATGTCCCACGTCCTCTTTTCTCTGCAGAACCAATGGCCCAATACGTCTATTCGATGAACCGTGTCAGCAAGACCGTGCCGCCCAAGCGGCAGATCTTGAAGGACATCTCCCTGAGTTTCTTTCCTGGTGCCAAGATCGGCGTGCTGGGCCTGAACGGCTCTGGCAAGTCCACGCTGCTCAAGATCATGGCCGGGGTCGACAAGGAGATCGAGGGCGAAGCCATTCCAATGCCCGGCATCAAGATCGGCTACCTGCCCCAGGAGCCGCAGCTCAACCCAGAGCACACCGTGCGCGAAAGCGTGGAGGAGGCCATGGGCGAGGTGTTTGCTGCCCGCGCCAAACTGGACGAGGTGTACGCGGCCTATGCCGACCCGGAGGCCGATTTCGACGCGTTGGCGGCCGAGCAGGCGCGCCTGGAAGCCATCATCGCTACGGCGGGCACCGATTCCGAACACCAGCTCGAGATCGCTGCCGACGCATTGCGCCTGCCGCCCTGGGACGCCAAGATCGGGGTGCTGTCGGGGGGCGAAAAGCGCCGTGTGGCGCTGTGTCGCCTGCTGCTGTCCAAGCCCGACATGCTGCTGCTCGATGAACCGACCAACCACCTGGATGCCGAGAGTGTGGACTGGCTGGAGCAGTTCCTGCAGCGCTTCCCGGGCACCGTGGTCGCCATCACCCACGACCGCTACTTCCTCGACAACGCTGCCGAGTGGATTTTGGAACTCGACCGCGGCCATGGCATCCCGTACAAGGGCAACTACTCGGAATGGCTGACGCAGAAGCAGGCCCGCCTGGAAGCCGAGCAAAAGGGCGAAGAAGCGCGTGCCAAGGCCTTGAAGAAGGAACTGGAATGGGTGCGCCAGAACAGCAAGGGCCGCCAGGCCAAGAGCAAGGCGCGTATCGCGCGCTTTGAGGAACTGAGCGACTACGAATACCAAAAGCGCAACGAGACGCAGGAAATCTTCATTCCAGTGGCCGAGCGTCTGGGCACTCAGGTCATTGAGTTCCACAACGTGACCAAGAGCTTTGGCGACCGCGTGCTGATCGACAACCTCTCGTTCAGCATTCCGGCCGGGGCCATCGTCGGCATCATCGGCCCCAATGGCGCGGGCAAGTCCACGCTGTTCAAGATGATCGCGGGTCGCGAAAAGCCGGATGCCGGGGAGGTGGTCATCGGCTCTACTGTCAAGATGGCTTACGTGGACCAGTCGCGCGACGCGTTGTCCGATGAAAAGACGGTATGGGAAGACGTGTCGGGAGGACTGGACATCCTCAATATCGGCAAGTTCCAGATGGCCAGCCGTGCTTACTGCGGCCGTTTCAACTTCAACGGCGCAGACCAGCAGAAAAAGGTGGGCATGCTCTCCGGCGGCGAACGCGGGCGCTTGCACCTGGCCAAGACCCTGATCCAGGGCGGCAACGTGCTGCTGCTGGACGAGCCGTCGAACGACCTCGACGTGGAAACCCTGCGCGCGCTGGAAGATGCCCTGCTCGAATATGCGGGCACCGTGCTGGTCATCAGCCACGACCGCTGGTTCCTGGACCGCATTGCCACCCACATTCTGGCTGCCGAAGGCGACAGCCAGTGGACCTTTTTCGATGGCAACTACCAGGAGTACGAGGCCGATAAGAAAAAGCGCCTGGGCGAGGAGGGGGCGCAGCCGAAGCGGGTGCGCTATAAGGCACTCAAGTAAGCGTCTGTCCGTTAGGATGGAAGCCGGAAACCCTGCCGTACTTCCTGCCTGCCATGTCTCAGTCCATTTCGCGTTCCCGCACCGTGTTCCGCGCCTGTGTGGTCAATGCGGTACGCGGTGGCGAGTCTTTGATGCAGCGCTTGGTGCAATTGACGCAGGGCGCTCTGGCGAGCGAGGAGTCGCAACTGCGTGACATCTATCGCCGCAATCTGCTGAGCGACGCGATGCGGCTGCTCAAGCAGCATGAGCCTGCCCTGGTCAAGGGCTACGCCATGGCGCTGCTGGAGATATTTGCGGAGGGGCCCACCCTGTCCAAGGGCCGGGTGACCGAAGACACGGGCATGGACTTCGGTGAGCTCACCCTCATGGACGACCATGCTGTGCAAGACCAGGTGGAACTCTCCCGCGCCCAGCAGCTGGCGGTGCACGCAACCGACGCTGTTCTGTCGGAGTTGAACACGCTGGTGAGTTCCGCCCAGGGATTGCGCAGTGTGCAGCCTGAACGCAATCCGCTGCGTCCGGAGTCCTACATCCGTGCCTTGCAGCGCGTGACGGGTGAAACCGGGGTCCCGGGTGAAGTACGTCAGGTCTGGCTTGAGCGCATGCGCGATCAGATCGGCCCTTTGTTGGCCGACGAGTACCGCACCATCATCCGGAGCCTGCGAGAGCATGGGGTGGAGCCCGTCGGTTACGCCGTTGCGGGCAGTGGTGGTCGCAGCGGTTATGGATCGGTGTATGGCGGTGCCTACACAGGAGGGTATGGCGGCGGGCCTGGTAGCGGGTACGGTGTATCGGGTGCCACGCCGCTCAGCGGTTACGGCGCAAACATTTATGGTCGGGCTGGTGCGACGGCGGCCCCTGGCTGGACAGGGGAGTCCCAACAGGCCCAGCTCGCGGCAGAGGCCGAGGAGGCCCTGCTGACGGTGGGCATCCTGCGCCAGATGTTGGCGGGTGGTGGCGATCCGTTCGATCCGCTGGTATCGGCCGCTCCGGTGGTGGGCGGACCGGCGGTGGTGCCAGCCGGGGCGGCTCTGCCCGTGGTTGGGCGTGGCCCTGGATGGAGCGAGTCGCGCGCCGTGGCGGCAACTGGCGCGGCGGGCTTGTCTGCCGCCTATTTGCCGCAAGCCGCTGCTGAAGCCATGGAGGATATCGCGCAGTTGGAGCGCATTGTCGGCCGTCTGACCGGCTCTACGCCTTCGTCGAGCGCTCCGCTCTCTGGCTGGCGCGGTGCGCCGGCGGCGGCAGCGCCGCGCGTTTACACCGTGCCCATGGGAGCCGCCACAGAATCCCCGGCGCATGCGGCCGAGGTGGTGGCTCGCATGATGGAGAATATCGCGCAGGACACCCGCCTTCTGCCCCCGGTGCTGCGCGCCGTGCAGAATTTGGCGCCCGCGCTGCAACGATTGGTGCGCCATGATCTCGGCTTCTTCAACGATGCGGCCCACCCCGCGCGCAGACTCTTGGATGAGATGACCGAGCGCAGCCTGGGATTCGCTTCGGAGACTGCGCCAGGCTTTAGCCAGTTTATGAAGCTCATGGACGAGGCGGTGGCGCACCTCACCAAGGTGGATATTCAGGACGCAGGGCCTTTCGATACGGTGCTCAAAGCGTTGCAGAACGCCTGGGACGTGCAGCAGCAACGCCTTCGCGCACACCAGTTGGCCAAAGAGCGGGCCAAACGGCAGGAGCAGCGTCGGCGCAGTTACATCGCCCGCATGACGGAGCGTCTGCAGGAACTGCCAGGGCTCGCAGAGGTGCCGCAAGACATTGCGGCTTTTGTGACCGGGCCCTGGCTGGAGGTCGCAGCCCATGCCTATCTGGCGCAATTCCCTGCGGATGCCGAAGCTTCGGACGAGGACGCCGACGAAGACCCCAAGGGTTGTCTCGCTCTGGTGTCGACCCTGCTGTGGAGTGCGCAGCCCGAGCGCACGCGGCATGAGCCGGAGCGCCTGTCGGCTGCCATTCCTGCACTGCTGGCCAGTCTGCGCGAGGGATTGGACGCCATCCAGTATCCGGAGGCCAAGTCCAGTGCTTTTCTGGAGCGGCTGGTATCCCTGCACCAAGCGGCTTTCGAGTCGGGGGCGTCCCGCCATGGCGATGGGCTGCAGGCATTGGTCGATCCCGACGAATTGGCGGAACACGTGCTGCTATCAGACGAAGTTGTGGAGCCTGAGCATGACGCGTCGGGGGCGTTGAGCACCACCGAGCGTGATACGGCTGCTACGGAAGACGCGTTGCGCATCGGGTGCTGGGTGGAGATCGCAAGCCACCAGCGCGTCGTACGCACGCAACTGACGTGGTGCAGTCCTCAGAGGACTTTGTTTCTCTTCACCGCACCGGATGGCAGCACACAGTCGATGACGCGGCGGGTGCGGGACAAGATGATCGCCGACGGTCAGCTGAAGCTGGTTCCAGCCATTGCGGGTGCCGATAAGGCATCTGCCTCTGCCACGGGCCGCGCGCAGGGGCGATGACAGGGCCGTGCTGAGGGTGGGGCGGGTCGCGATGTTGGCGCCCGTTGCGCCGGGGCATGCAGTGCGCAGTTTTTGCTTGCGTGAATGCGCACGAAGCCGCGTTCGCTGGAACAATAGCGCCCGTCGAGCAGGCCATGCATGGTGCCATGGGGGTGCTATAGCCGCTTGCTCCTTGGGTGCAGTGCTTCATGACATCTTCGGTTCGGACCCGCTACGACGTTCTCTACCAGCAGTGCCTCGACGACGCCGCAGCCGAGGGTCGTTGGCTCATCGAGAAGCTGCTCGATTACACGCGGTATCACCTGCAGCGCAAAGAGTCTGAGGTTCGCCACCTGGACGACCGGCGCGCCATGGCCGAAGCGGTGGCGCTGCTGCAGCGGCATCAGCGCAGCATAGTGGAAGCTTTTTCGCCTGCACTGCGCAAGGCCTTCGATGGCGCTTTGCGTGTTGAAGCGCCCACGCGTGCCAGAGCCTTGACCGACTTGCGCTTTGAAGACCTGGAGCTGTTGGATGCCGGGCAAGTGCAAGACCATGTGGAGGTGGCGCGGGCCCAGCAGATGACGTTGCTGCACGTGGAGGCCGTGCTGGCGGAGCTCAATCCCTTGATGTGCGCTTTGGCGGGGTTGCCCAGCGTGCAGCCTGAGCGCAACCCCGTCCATCCGCAGGTGTACTTGCGTGTGCTCCAGGAAGTGATGACTGGTGTGGGCGTGCCCGCTGGTGCCCGCATGCTGTGGACCTTGCAGATGTGCGAGTTGCTGGGGCGTGAACTGGAAAGCTTCTATCAACGCCTGATCGTGCGCCTGCGCGAGCAGGGAGTGCAGCCCGTGGGCTACCAGCGGGCCGGTGCGGCAGCCGCCCCAGCGGCGGCCGGTTTCCATGTCAGTAACGACTTTCTGCCGGAGGCTGCGCAAGCGCCGGCGCCTGCCTTGTTGACGGCCGCTAACCTGCACGATTTGCTGGTGCATGAGGAGGTGCCGCAGCCTGCGCCCTCTCGCTTGGCGGCGTTTGCCCAGCGCTTTGCCCAGGAGTTTGAATCGGGTGACCTTGCGGGGGCTGAGGACGGGCCCGCATCGGACTTTCCGGTTACGCTGCCGGGGGCGCTGGAGGCGCTGGACCAGACAGACCATGTGGAAGAGGTCCTGCAGCGCCTGGCTGTACAGCAGGGGCGCGAGCGCGCCGAAGCCCGCGCTGTGTTCTCGGAGCGCATGCACCAGGACGCCGACGGTACCCGGCGGGCGGTGGCGCGCGAGGTGGTCGTGCTGATGATCGAGAACCTGTGCCGCGATGAACGGCTGCTGCTGCCGGTGCGTCAGGGGCTGCGCCAATTGGAGCCCGTGCTGCTCAAACTGGTCGAGCATGACGCCCGATTCTTCAGCGACCGCGACCATCCGGCGCGCCGCTTCATGGACGAGGTGACCGAGCGCAGCCTGGCCTGGGACCATGTGGACGGCCCCGGGTTCGCTGCATTCTTCAAGCCGGTGTACAAGGCGCTCAAGGCTTTGTCGGCACTGCAAGAGGTGTCTGCCGCGCATTTTCACTCGGCCATGGTGCAGATCTACCGGATGTGGCAAGACCAGCACGATAAGCAACTGCGCCAGCGCGAGGCCGCGGTGCAGGCCCTGCAGCATGCAGAACAGCGCAACCTGCTCGCACAGCGCCTGCAATCGGAGCTTCACGCCCTGCCCGCAATGGCCGAGGTGCCGCCGGATGTGCGCGATTTCGTGCTGGGGCCCTGGGCTCAGGTGCTGGCCGAAGCGCGGTTGGCCGACCGCAGCGGCGATGCGGACCCCGGGGGCTACCACGCCCTGGTGGGGTCTTTGCTGTGGGCCGCAACACCGGGGGCGGGGCAGGCCAATCCGGCGCGGCTGACGCGCATCACCCCCGGGCTGCTCACCGGTCTGCGGCAAGGCCTGCGCACCATCGATTACCCGGTGCGGCAGACCAGTGCGTTTCTCGAACGCCTGATGGGGCTCATGCAGGCCGATGCCCGCGTGTCTGCCGAGCCGTCTCCTGCGGCCGGTGCGAGCCTGGCAGGTCCAGCCTCTGACCAGACGGTACCCACGGATTCCTCTTGGCCGTCGTTGCCCGGTGAGGCGTGGCTGGGTCCGCAGGAGGCGCGTTCGTCGGGGTTCATGAGCATTGGATCAGAGGAATTGCCAGCAGAGGCCGCAGACGCCGACGCCGAGGGGGACGGCGCTGCTGCCGATATCGGATGGGAAGTGGGGGCCTGGATCGACTTGCAGACCGACAAGGGATGGGTGCGTTCGCAGCTGTCCTGGTGCAGCCCCCATGGCACCTTGTTCCTGTTCAAGCAGGGCGACGGCAATGTCTGCTCCATGACCCGCCGGATGCGCGACACCTTGCTGGCCGAGGGGCGGCTGCGTGTGGTGGCGCATGAGCCCGTGGTCACGGGCGCGCTCGACGCAGTGGCCCGTGCGGCCATTCTCAACAGCCTGGACGTGCCGGTGCGCCTGCTCGATCCCGAAGGCGACGCCCGCAGCTGACGGGCGCTGCCGGCCTGCAGCAGCCCCGGTGGGCCGCAAAAATGTCCGAATAAGGCCCTATGGCCGTGCAAAGTCCCGTGCGCAGGGCAGGTGCAGCCCCTCAGCGGTGGTCAGCGCGCTGGCGGTCTGCACGGCGCGCACGGTGGCCATGGCCACGGCCTCGGCCGCCATGGTGGCCAGCAGCATCATTCCGGGATTGCGTTGCGCGAGCCCCGTGCCCAGCGCGAACAACGTGTCGCCGTCGGACATGGTGTGCACCGGGTTGATGCTGCGCGCCAGTCCGTCGTGCGCCGCAACGGCCAGCCGGTGCGCCTGCGCCTTGGTGAGGACCGCGTCGGTGGCCACCACCCCGATGGTGGTATTGGTGCCAGCGAGCAGCGGCCGAGGGGCTTCGCCGCGCAGCAGCGCGCGGCGCGTGTCGCGCAGGGCCTGGCCGTCGTCGGTGCGCGAGCCCGCCAGCACGGCCCCGGTGTCGGGGTGCACCACGTCGCCCAGCGCGTTGCAGGCGATCAAGGCCCCGACGGTGACCCCGTTCACGGTGACCGATGCGGAGCCGATGCCGCCCTTCATGGCGTTCTGGATGCCGAAGATCTTGCCCACCGCTGCGCCCGCTCCGGCACCCACATTGCCCTCGGCCACCGGGGCCGTGTTCGCGGCCTCGCAGGCGGCGTAGCCCGCGGCGGCGTCCGGACGTACCCGCATGTCGCCCACCAGCAAATCGAACAGCACGGCTGCGGGCACGATGGGCAGTCGGCCCACGGCCACGTCAAAGCCTGCGCCGCGCTCTTCGAGCCAGCGCACCGCGCCGGTGGCGGCCTCTAGGCCCCAGGCGCTGCCCCCAGCGAGCACGATGCCGTGCACCTGCTCCACGAGGTTGGAGGGGTGCAGCAGGTCGGTTTCGCGTGTGCCCGGGGCTGCGCCGCGCACGTCCACACCGGCCACGGCACCCGCACGGGCCAGCACCACGCTGCAGCCTGTGGGGCGGCGGGTGTCGGTGAAGTGGCCCACCTCGATGCCCGCCACGCGGGTGATGCTGCCAGGGTCTTCAGGGGTCGGAAGGTGTTGCATGCTGCCGATTATGCGAGCCCGCACACGGCGCGCCGGTCTCGGTGGTGCCAGCCCGCCGCGGTGCGTTCAGCGTGTCTCAGGGCGCAGGTTCGACGTGGGTGAGGACGTACGCGCCTTGCTGTTGTGCTGCCTTGAAGCGGATCTTGGTGCCCGCCTGCATACGCGCGGCCAGCGCCGCGTCGGGCACGCGGAACACCATGGTCATGGGCGGCATGTCGAGGTTGCGGATGGGGCCGTGCCGCAGCGTGGTGCGGCCGGTGCGTGCGTCCCAGCGCAGCACTTCCGCGTCGCTCAGCCCGTCGTCGGTGGCGGTTGTAGCGCCAGGTGCCGGGGCGGTGGCGGTGGCATGGCCCGCGTGGGCGCTGTGGGTATCGGGCGTCGCAGCAGTTTGGGCCTGGGCGACGGCAGTGGTCAGCGCCCAGACGGCGGCAGCCGCCCAGGCAGCGCGCAAAGGCGTGGCCGCCTGCGGGTGTTCGTTGTGCAGGAAAGGAGTGCGAATCGGCATGGTGCAGTCGGCGGGGGGTGGAACGGGGGGCTCAGGCCTTGGGCGTGGCCTGCCCGGGGTAGTGGCGGTACACCCGGGTGCTGCCGTCGCGTGCCACGAGCAGCACGTCGTATGCATCGCGGCGCTTGCCATAGGCGGGCCCATCCATACCGGGCGAGCCAATGGGCATGCCCGGCACGGCCAGGCCCAGTGCGCGTGGCTTGTCGCGCAGCAACTGGTGGATGTCAGCGGCAGGCACATGGCCTTCGATCAGGTAGCCACCGACCAGGGCGGTGTGACAGGAGCCTAGCCGGTCGGGCAGGCCCAGGCGCTTGCGCACGGCCTGGTTGCCCACGTCGTGCACTTTCACGGCAAAGCCGTTGGCTTCGAGGTGTACCACCCAGTCGCCACAGCAGCCGCAGTTCGGGTCTTTCCAGACTTCCAGCGCCACTGGGAGGCTGCGGGCCAGCACGGGGCGGGCGCCCAGCGCCGCAGCCAGCCCGAGGGCGGTCATGCCCAGGCTGGCGCCCAGCCAGCGGCGGCGGTCCAGCCGAGCGGTTGACGAAGCGCGAGCCGCGCTGTGATGAGAAGGGTCAAGGGGGTGCATAGAAAGTGCTCCGTCCAGCAAAAGGGGGGTCTTTGTGTCGCAGGTTGGTGGCTCAGCGCGGGCGTACGGTGATCGTGCTGCGCATGCCCGCTTCGTAGTGGCCGGGAATCAGACACGCAAAGGCGAACGTGCCCGGGCGGTTGAACTGCCAGACGATGTCGCCACGCTGGCCTGCCTCCACATGCGCCATGTAGGGCTCGTCGTGCTCCATGTTCGGGTGCTTGCGCATGAGCTCGGCGTGGGCGTCCAGCTCGGCTTGTGTGCCGAGCACGATTTCGTGCAGCACCCTGCCCGCATTCACCGCGCGGATCCGCAGGGTCTCGCCTTCGGTGACGGTGATGGTGGCGGGGGCGAACTTCATGTCGTCTGTCATGCGAACGGTGATGGTGCGGCGCACGGCGCTGGCCTCGCCGGCGATGCCCCAGTCCTTCTGCTCGCGCACCGCGCTGGCGTGGTGTGCGCTGCCCGCAGCGCTGCCATGGCCCTGGGGGCTATGAGCAAAAGCAGTGCTTGTGCTTGTCAAAGCTGAAGATATTGCTATTAAAAATGTAGTGATTCGCATGGTTGCCCCGGGGTTCAGTGCTGATGGCCACCGCTGGCCGCCGAGGGCTTGCGCGCCGATGGCACCCCGGGTGCAATGCCCGGGGTGTCGGTGCGGGGGGCTTGTGGCACCTGGGCGTGCGGGCCCTGCCATTCGTAGGCGCGGGTGCCGGGCGGCTGGGTGTAGTCGCCCGGGTCGCGCCAGTCTCGGGCGCCCAGGTCTGCGCGCACCTTGAGCGTGGTGAACATGCCGCCCATCTCGATGGGGCCGTAAGGGCCGGTGCCGGTCATCATCGGCGGCGTGTTGTCGGGCAGGGGCATCTCCATCGCGCCCATGTCGGCCATGCCGCGCTCGCCCATCACCATGTAGTCGGGCACGATCTTCTGGATCTTGCCCACCAGGCCGCGGTGGTCCACACCGATCATGGTGGGCACATCGTGACCCATGGGGCCCATGGTGTGGTGGCTCTTGTGGCAGTGCATGGCCCAGTCGCCGGGTTCGTCGGCCAGAAACTCGATCTGCCGCATCTGGCCGACCGCCACGTCGGTGGTGACTTCGGGCCAGCGGGCGCTGCGCGGCACGGGGCCTCCGTCGGTGCCCGTCACCTCGAACTCGATGCCGTGGATGTGGATGGGGTGGTTGGTCATGGTCAGGTTGCCGATGCGCACGCGCACCCGGTCGCCCAGCCGCGCCACCAGGGGGCTGATGCCCGGAAACACACGGCTGTTCCAGGCCCAGATGTTGTGCTCGAGCATGGTGTTGATGCGTGGGGTGCGGCTGCCAGGCTCCACATCGAAAGCGTTGATGAGAAACGCGTAGTCACGCTGCACCGGCGCAATGTGCGGGTGCGTGCCGCGTGGGTGGGTGATCCACAGGCCCATCATGCCCATGGCCATCTGCACCATTTCGTCGGCATGCGGGTGGTACATGAAGGTGCCGGGGCGCTTGGCCTCGAACTCGTACACCCAGGTCTTGCCTGGCGCAATGGCGCGCTGGTTGAGGCCGCCCACACCATCCATACCGTTGGGCAGGCGTTGGCCATGCCAGTGGATGGTGGTGTGCTCGGGCAGCCGGTTGGTCACAAAGATGCGCACGCGGTCGCCTTCGACCACTTCGATCGTCGGTCCTGGACTCTGGCCGTTGTAGCCCCAGAGGTTGACGAAGAGTCCGGGCGCAACCTCGCGTACCACGGGTTCGGCCACCAGGTGGAACTCCTTGACGCCCTGGTTCATGCGCCAGGGGGTGGTCCAGCCGTTGAGGGTGACCACGGGCTGGTAGGGGCGTCCGCTTGCGGGGTACAGCGGTGCGGCGGTGTCGGCAGAGGCCTGTATCACCGGTTCGGGCAGCGCGGTCATGGCGGCTCGGGCCACGCTGGTGGCCGCCACTGCTGTGGCGGCGCCGGCAAAGAAACGGCGGCGGTTCATGGGGTGTCTCCTGCCACGCCCCGCAGGGCGTGGGTGGCGATGGGGGGCTGGGGGTGGCTTGCGTTGGCTGCGGTGGTAGCCAGCAGGGGCGAGGAGGGCATCGAGGTGCTCATGTCAGTGCCCCTTGCCGGTATCCGTGGCATCGCCAGCGGCAGGTGTCAGGCGTGCGAGTGCGGCCCCGCTGGTGCCGGTGAGTGCGAGTTGCAGATCCACTTCGGCCAGCCAAAAGTCGCGTTGCGCCTCGGTGGCTTGGGCCACGGCCCGGGTGCTCGCGCGTGCTGCGGCCAGCAAGTCCCACACGCTGGCCAGCATGCCGTTGTAGCGCAGGGTGGTTTCGTCGGCGATCAACTGGTGCAGGGGCACAACCTCTTCGCGCTGCTGGCGCGCCAGGTCGTAGGCGGTGCGGTAGGTCAGCCAGGCGCTGCGCACCTCGGTGCGGGCCTGCAGTGCCGTGCCTTGTAGCAGCGCTGCCTGACGCTCGACCTGGGCCTGCGCGCGCGTGCGCGCCGCGCCGCCCCAGTCCAACAGTGGCAGGGGCAGACCCAGCTCCCAGCCGCGGGTGACCTCGGGCTGGCTGCCGTCGCGCTCTGTCTTTGTGTGGCGTTGGTAGGCCAGGCCGATGTCGCCGAACACGGCGCCGGCACGGGCCCAGCCGGCCCGCTCAGCGTCGGCGTCGAGTTGCAGCCGCGCGGCCCGTACGTCGAGCCGTTCGCGCAAGGCGGTGGCTTCCAGCGCGTCGGCCGTTTGCGGGGTGGCGGGAAGGTCGGGCAGACGATCGACCAGCCGGTAGGCGGTGGCCGGTCCCCACAGGCCCAGTACCTGGTGCAGTCGTTCCCGCTCCAGGGCCGCGGTCAGGCGGGCGCGGGCCAACTGGGCTGCAGCATCGGCCAGCACGGCTTGTTCCCGGGCGTGTTTCAGGCGGCTCCAGTTGCCGACTTGGGCCATGCGCCGCGCCAGCTCGGCACCCGCTTCGGCGGCCTCGTGCATGCGTTCGTGTGCAACCACCACCTGCTCGGCGGCTACGGCACGCACCCAGGCGCGGCGGGCCTGTGCGGCCAGGCGTACGGCGTCCTGCGCGGTCTCTAGTGTGGCGACCTCCATGTGCAGGCCCAACCAGCGGCTGCGCCAGGGCAGGGTGATCCAGTCCACCAGACTGAACGCGAGGCTGCGCTCGATCTCGCGCCCGTGCGGGCTCACAAGCCGGGCCAGCGACAGGTGTGGGTTGGGCAGTGTCAGGGCCTGCACACGATCGGCGTCGGCCATGCCCAGGCTGGCCAGACGCTCTTGCAGCCCTGGGTTCTGCAGCAGGGCAATGCGCACAGCCCGGTCGGCCGTCAGGGGCTCGGTCAGCCAAGCCTGGATCTGCTGCTGGGCTGCGGTGCGTGCAGCGGGGTCGGCGGCGGGCAACTCGGCCGCCACCCCGGCCGTGCGCCCGGCCGCGTGCGAGGCGACCTGTGAGCGCAGACCGTCCGGAACCACGGTGGCGCAGCCGGTCAGCGCCACAGTTGCCAGGCTGGCCAGCGCGACGCGCAGCGGGCGGGCGGCGGAGCGGCGCCGCATCGGCGTTGCGGTAGGGGAGCGGTTCATCGCGCACCTCCTGCCGGGGCGTGTGATGGCGGCATGTCGGGCGCAGTCGTGGTGTGGCCGCCCGGGCGGTGGTGCTTATGGTGGCCGTGGCCCTGCATCGGCTGGGCGGCTGGGGGCTGCGAGTGCGATGCCGCCTGGAGGGCCTCGGTGGGGGTGGCTCCGTTCTGTGCTTCCCAGGCCACGATGTCGGCATGCCCCCGCACAAACGCCCCAACGGTGGCGTTGGCGGCGTGCCAGTCGCTGTCGGTGGGCTGCGCGTTGGGCAGTGGGCGTGGGAACAGAGCGCGGTGTGCAAGCGTGGGGGCTGCATGCCGGGCGTCGGCCGCCGGGGCTTGCGCGGGCGTCGCATCGGCTGCTGAGGCCAGGGGTATCCATGCCAGTGCCATAGCGGCGGCACAACCCGCAGGGCACAAGGCCCTGGATCGGGACAAGAACATGTCGATCTCCGTGAAACGAATCGGACGCGACCAAGCGAGCACTGCGCCGCCATCAGGCGCAACGCACACCAAGCCGCACGGTGCGTGCGAAGGAGATCAGGCGATGGGAGGTTTGATGGCGGGCGCCATCGGGGCGCTTGAGAAGCGCACAGGCGGGCGTATGGGGGGCGCGTGCTCGGGGCTTGGCAGCGCCACGCTGAGCACCCATGGGGTCAGCATGGTGGAATGGCAGATTTCGCAGGCCGAGCAGCCGCCGCCCGCATGTTCGCCATGCGCTGCGAGGGCTGGGCATGGCGTCGCATCCGATGCAGCGTCTGTACAGGGGTGATGGCCCGAGGCTGCCCAGAGGCCCATTGGGTGGGCGTCCTGCGACGCATGCGCTCCTTCGTGCAATTCATGTGCACGCGGTGCCGCTTGCGCTGCCAGATGGGCAACATCTGGCGATGCTGGTGGCGGCATGGGCACCATGCCAGCCGCCATGGCGCTGCCCACCAGCCCGCGCAGGATCAGCAGGAGCACCAGACAAGACGAAAGCAAGCGCCGCATATCGACGATGATAGGCCGTGTGCGCAAAGGTTCCAATCCGTAGGGCCCAGCGCAGTCGGGTCACTGCCCCATGTAACGGCCGGGGCGGTGGTTCATGACCAGCACCAGGTTCAGGGCAACAGCCGCCAGGATGGACCAGGCCACGCGCACCGGCTCGACCGTCCACAACGCCAGCAGCACGATGGCGCAGTCCACTGCCATCTGCACTTTGCCTGCACGCCAGCCGTAGCGGTCTTGCAGGTACAGCGCGGCAATGCCTACGCCGCCCAGGCTGCTGCGGTGCCGGAACAGCACGAGAAACCCGGTGCCAGTGATCAAACCGCCAGCCACTGCCGCGTAGGCGGGCGCGATCGTTCCGAGTGACAGGAAATGCGGCTGCCACTCTGCCATGAGCGACAGCAGAAAGACCGCGGCAAAGGTTTTGACCGTGAACGAGCGACCCAGCTTGCGCCAGGCCAGCCAATAGAACGGCAGGTTGAGCACAAAGAAGATCTTGCCGAAGCCCCAGCCGGTGGCGTAGTGCAACAGAAAGGCGAGCCCCGCCGTGCCGCCTGTGAGCAGTCCGGCTTGCGTGAAAAAGGCTACCCCGACGGAAATCAACATCACGCCGCTGAACAGTGCGACCAGGTCTTCCGTCACAGAGTGGGGTACCGCGGTCGTAGGCAGTGCGGGCGATGGGGCGGGCGAGGTGGTCATGCGGGTGTGCTGGCGTAGGAGGCGAGCGCCGATTGGAGCATGCCCACAAGGCATCTGTCTTGCTGTGCGTCAAGCCGATGGCGGAGCAGCGTTTGCGGCGACCAGCACTTGGCGGATGCGGTCGGTCAGATCCGCAGGCACCCCCATGGGCGCAACGGCAACATCCGGGCGCGGCTGTGGTTGTCTGCGGGGAGTCTGCGCAGGGCGTGGCCAGGGACGGTCAATGCCCAGCGCAGCCACTGGCCCACACATTCCCGCGCGTCCCGGTCTGCAAGCGCCTGCTAGGCCATCGCGGTGTGGGTACGCGCATGCAGGCACCACACCGGCTGACCGAGCACGTGCGCCGCTTCCCGCCATCATCAGCGCTCGGTGGCCGGGGCATCGGCTGCACGGCCCTGGGCCTGTAGCCACTCAACGGCGCGTGTGTGCGCCTGCGGGTCGTTTGTGCGCCATGGTTCATTCAGGGTCATGGCGCGCTTGCCGCAGTTCGGCGCGGGCTTGCCGCATTACGGCTGCGCCGCCCGATATCGCCAGCCCGGCCATGACGGCTGCAACCACAAGGTCTGGCCAGGCCGTGCCAGTGCCGAATACCCCGAGGGCTGCGCCCATCACCGCCACATTGCCCAGCGCATCGTTGCGGGTGCAGATCCACACGCTGCGCATGTTGGCATCGCCTGCGCGCCATCTGTAAAGGAGCACGGCCACGCCCAGATTGGCCGCCAGCGCCAGCAGACCCACAGTGCCCATGGTGATAGGCTCGGGCGCTGCGCCGGTCCAGGCACCCCAAGCCACCCGCGCCACCACGAACAGGCCGAAGGCCAGCATGGTGGCGCCCTTGAGCAGCGCGGCGCGGGCGCGCCAAGCCAGGGCCATGGAGAGCACGAGGAGCGACACCGCGTAGTTGGCTGCATCGCCCAAAAAGTCGATGGCATCGGCCAACAGCGACGCCGATCCGGACTGCGCACCGGCCCAGAGCTCCACGCCGAACATCAGCGCGTTGGCCGTCAGAGCAGCCCACAGCACACGCCGGTAGCGTGGGTCTGCAGTGGCTGAGTGCGCTGTGTGGCAGTGTGAACCACAGCCATCGCGGTGTGGTTGGGGGGAGGGCGGGGCCGCGTGCAGTGCGTGGTCGTGCATGTCAATCCTTAGAGTGCGGGTGGGGCCACCGGCGCAGGGCCTGGGTGGCATGGCATCATTGAAGACCCTGAAGCCACTCCAAGGTCAAGCCATGCCATCCTCTGCCGGTCCGCGTTCAACAACGGCCGTCTGGCGCATTGGCGAGGCCGCACGCCAAAGCGGTGTCAGCACTGACACCATTCGGTACTACGAGCGTGAGGGCTTGTTGCCCAGAGCCGGTCGTGCTGACAACGCTTACCGGCTCTACAGCGAGGCCGACGTACACCGCTTGCGGTTCATCCGGCTGTGCCGGGCCATGGACATGTCGCTGGCAGAGGTGCGGGCGCTGCTGGATCTTGACTGGGGACGGCGCAGCGATTGCGAGGCGGCGCGCGCGACCCTCGACGCGCACCTGCAGCATGTGCGAGACCGGCTTGCCGAGCTGCAACTGCTGGAGCAGGACCTGCAAGCCTTGCGGGAGCACTGCGATGGCACCGGAGGGCGCTGCGGCATCATCGAGGCGCTCCACACGCGTGCAGACGCTGGGCTTGTCGTGCCGGGTAGCCGTTCCGGCGGGCGCCACGTCTGATCGGCTTGCGACACAAACCCGGCATCACCGCGGTACAATAGCAGGTTCGAGCGCAGCGCAACGCCTGCTGCTGATGGAGCCTTCGCGGCCGTCTGCCTGATCTGCGCCTCGGGTGCAGTGCCCCCACCGCTTCACTATGCACGGGCGTCCCCTGGCGGGACTCCTCAGGCAAGCCCCGTGCCGTGTCCTCACAAGGGTGTTGGGGCCGACCACAGAACGCATGTTTGGAAGATTTGAGAAACCATGGCCAAAGAAGAACTGATTGAGATGCAGGGCAGCGTGACGGAAGTGCTGCCGGATTCGCGTTTTCGCGTGACCCTGGACAACGGGCACCAACTGATTGCCTACACTGGCGGCAAGATGCGCAAGCACCACATCCGCATCTTGGCGGGCGACAAGGTGTCGCTGGAGATGTCTCCCTACGATCTGACCAAGGGTCGCATTACCTTCCGCCACCTGGCCGGTCGTGGTCCCGGCCCCAATTCCGGCGGCAACCGCTGAGCATTTGCGCGATAAAACACTGCGCAGGCCAGAAAACCGTGTTTGCGCAGGGTAGAATGCAAGACTTCGGAGCGTAGCGCAGCCTGGTAGCGCATCTGCTTTGGGAGCAGAGGGTCGCGAGTTCGAATCCCGCCGCTCCGACCAATCACGACAAGGCCTGCAGAGGGTTTCCTCTGCAGGCCTTTTGTCTGACCGTGGGGCCGACGTCGAGGGCCTGTTCACACCACACTATCAGTGCTCCGAGACAAGAACGTCCAATCTGCTTTTGTCGTTGTGCCGCCCACAGCGCCTGTGGCCGACGCCCGATTTGCTCGCGTCGATGCCCTGCGAGGGGTGGCCATGCTGTGGATGACGGTCTTTCACTTTTGTTTCGATCTCAGCCACTTTGGCTTATGGCCGCAGGAGTTTCGCACCGATCCGTTCTGGACCTTGCAACGCACGGCCATCGTGAGCCTGTTCCTGCTGTGCGCAGGACTCGGGCAGTCGATCGCGGCGGCGCAGGGGCAGTCGTGGTCGCGCTTCTGGCGCCGCTGGGCGCAGATTGCCGGCTGCGCATTGCTGGTGTCGGCGGGATCGGCCTGGATGTTCCCCGCCAGCTACATCCACTTCGGAGTGCTGCACGGCATGGCGGTCATGTTGGTGGTGGCCCGGCTCACGGCTGGTTGGGGGGGCGCCCTCTGGCTGGCTGGAGGCATTGCTGTGGCCTCCCCCTGGTTGGCCGCCTGGGGCCTGCAGGCGGCCGGGCCTGAGCTTGCAGCCTGGTTCAACAGCCGCTGGCTCAACTGGTTAGGCTGGGTGACGCGCAAACCTTTCACCGAAGACTATGTGCCGGTATTCCCCTGGCTCGGTGTGATGTGGTGGGGGATGGCCCTTGGCCAGTACGTGCGTCGGCGCCAGGCTGCCGTGCTAGAGGGGCGGGTGCCCGCGGCGCTGTACGGCTTAGCGTGGCTCGGACGCTGGAGCCTGAGCTACTACATGCTTCATCAGCCAGTGATGATCGGCGGGCTGATGCTTTGGCTGGCGGTGGCGCGCTGATCCAGCCTTTCGTCTTGCGACAGGGGCGGGCCCCCAATGCACAACGCGGCCGAAGCCGCGTTGCTGAAGGGGGGCGAGGGCGGGGCGCTTACTCGACCTTGGCCTTGGCGCGCAGGTCTTCCTGGAATTTCGCCAGCTTTTGTTGTTGCAACTGCTGCGCGATCTGCGGCTTGACATCGTCCAGCTTGGGCAGTTCGGCTTCGCGCACGTCGTCGAGGCGGATGATGTGCCAGCCGAACTGGGTCTTCACCGGCGCGTCGGTCATCTTGCCCTTTTGCAGCTTGATCAGGGCCTCGGTGAACTCGCTCACGTAGCTGGCGGGGTTGGCCCAATCCAGGTCACCGCCGCGTGCACCAGAGCCCGGGTCTTTCGACTGCTTCTTGGCGATTTCTTCGAACTTGGCCCCCTTCTTGATCGAGGCGATGATGGCCTTGGCTTCGGCTTCCTTCTCGACCAGGATGTGGCTGGCCTTGTATTCCTTGCCGCCGTTGGCTGCGACGAACTTGTCGTATTCGGCCTTGATTTCGGCGTCGGTGATGGGGTTCTTCTTCTGGTAGTCCGAGAACAGCTCGCGGATCAGGATGGTCTGGCGGGCCAGTTCCATCTGGGCCTTGTAGTCGGCCGAGGCTTCCAGGCCGCGCTTTTGCGCTTCTTGCATGAAGATTTCGCGGGCGATCACTTCTTCCTTGATCTGCCCCTCAATGTCTGGCGTTATCGGGCGGCCCGAGCGCTCGACCTGCTGGCGCAGCGCGTCGGCCCGCTCCTTCGGCACGGCTTTGCCGTTGACGATGGCGATGTTTTGGGCGGAGACGGGCAGGGCCACGGCGCCCAGCAGGGCTGCGGCCACGAGGCCGGACAGAAGCTGTTTCTTCATGCGGAATCCAAATCAGGGTAGGGAGGGAACTGAGGGAGGATCGGTCCAGCAGGCCGCTCGGTCGCGCTCAGAGGATTTCGATGGCAAGGGCGTGCACGCCCCGGTCTATGAAATCTTGCAGCGCATCATACACAAGGCGGTGCCGCGCCACGCGGGGCAGACTGGTAAACAAAGGTGACGCGATCCGCACCCGGAAATGGGTACCGAAGCCCGTGCCATTGGCCCCGGCATGGCCCGCGTGGGCGGCACTTTCGTCCAGCACTTCGAGGGTGGTGGGCTGCAGGCGTTCTCGCAGCCGCGCGCGCATCTGGTCAGCAATCTGGGTCGTCATGTCGGTGCGGGCTCAGGAGGAGGTTTCGTCGTTTTGCAGGTGCGGTGCGATGTACACCCCCTGCCCGATGAGGAAGGCCACAGGGAAGATGTAGCCCCACAGTTTGAAGTCCACCCAGGCTTCGGTGCTGAACGACACCACCACGTAGGCGTTGATGGCCGACATGAACAGGCAGTACGCGACCCAGGCCACGTTCAGGCGTCGCCACACGGGCTCGGGCAGTGCCAACTGGCCGCCCAGCAGGATCTGCAGGAAGTTCTTGCGAAAACCCCAGAGCGCCACGGCCAGTGCCAGCGCCATGGCACCGTAGAGCACGGTGGGTTTCCATTTGATGAAGCGGTCGTCCTGCAGCAGCAGGGTGAGCGTGCCAAACAGCAGGATGAGCACCAGCGTGACCTTGTGCATGGTCTGCAGGCGACGGTCAATGGCGTAGATCAGGCCCATCTGCAGCACCGTGGCTGCCATGAGCACCCCGGTGGCGGCATAGATGCCGTAGAACTTGTAGGCGCCGAAGAACAGCAGGATGGGGAAAAAATCGATCAGCAGTTTCATGGTGTGTGCCACGCGCCGGCGGCAGCCCGACAGGAGGCTGCTTGGGCAGCTCAGGGGGCCGGTGGCTGGAAGTCCAGCGAGGCCGAATTCATGCAATAGCGCAGCCCGGTGGGGGCTGGGCCGTCTTCAAATACATGGCCCAAGTGCGCCCCGCATTGTGCACAAACCGTTTCAACCCGGACCATGCCGTGGCTGCGGTCGATGCGTTCGGCAATCGCGCCAGGCACGGCCTGGCTGAAGCTGGGCCAGCCGCAGCCGGCGTCGAACTTGGTGTTGGCATCGAACAGCTTGGCGCCGCAGCAGATGCAGTGGTAGGTGCCGTCGGCCCAGTGCGATTCGTACTTGCCAGTGAAGGGGCGTTCGGTGGCGGCCTGGCGCGTGACTTGGTAGGCCAGTGGTTCGGCGCCCTTGTTTTGCAGCAGGGCGTGCCATTCGGCGTCGGTCTTCTGGATGGGGTAGGTCATGACGAGCAACTGATTTCGATGTGGGCTGCCCACTCGGGCGGAAAGTCGGCATGGTGCGCGAGCAGCGGGTGCTCGTCAAACGGCGCTTCGATCAGCCCCTGTACCGCCTGCAGTTCGCCAAAGTCACCTTGCTGGGCCGCGGCAATCGCGCCCTGGGCTACGTGGTTGCGCAGCACGTATTTGGGGTTTTTGTTGAGCATCAAATTGGCTGCTTGTGCTTGATTTTGCTCGCGAGTTCGCTCTGAATATGATAGCAACCAAGCGTCGGCGGTCTCCCGGTCAAGGAACAGGTCGCGCACGGGGCCGAAGTCGCCCGTCGCCACCGCCTGCGCCAGGCGGCGCCAGAAAATCGGGTAGTCCACCTTGTCCTGGGCCAGCAGTGCCAGCAGGCGGTCGAGCAGCGCTCCGTCGTCTTCGCGCGGTTGGAGCAGGCCCAGCTTTTCGCGCATGCGCAGCAAGAACTGCGTGGTAAAGCGCGCTTTGTAGGGCTCCAGCGCCGCCAGCGTGGCGGGTTCCGAGTCGATCAGCGGGTACAGCGCCTGCGCCAGGCAGTAGAGGTTCCAGTACGCGACCTGTGGCTGGCGGTTGAAGGCGTAGCGGCCCTGGTGGTCGCTGTGGTTGCAGATATGACCTGGGTCGAACGCATCCAGAAACTGGAAGGGCCCGTAGTCGATGGTCAGGCCCAGGATGCTCATGTTGTCGGTGTTCATCACGCCGTGGCAAAAGCCCACCGCCTGCCAGTGGGCCAGCAGGTCGGCCGTGCGCTCCGTCACTGCGGCCAGCAGTGCGGCGTAGGCACCGCCTGGCGTATGGGCACCGGCTTCGCGGCATTGCGGGTAGTAGCGGTCGATCACGTAGTCGGCCAGCGCGCGCAGGGCGTCTTCGTCGCCTTGGGCTGCAAAGTGCTCAAAGTGTCCAAAGCGCACAAAGCTTGGGGCCACGCGTGTGACGACTGCGGCGGTTTCGATGGTTTCGCGCCGCACGGATGCGGGAGAGCCGGTCACGCTCAACGCTCGCGTGGTGGGCACGCCCAGGGCGTGCATGGCTTCGCTGCACAGAAATTCGCGGATGCTGGAGCGCAGCACCGCCCGGCCATCGCCCATGCGCGAGTAGGGCGTGCGGCCTGCGCCCTTGAGCTGGATTTCCAAGCCGGTGCGGGTTTCGCCCAGCAGGATGGCCCGGCCATCGCCTAGCTGTCCTGCCCATACGCCGAACTGGTGGCCGCTGTACACGCTGGCCAGCGGCTTGGTGCCTTCGGGCACCGCGTTGCCGCTGAGCACCTGCAGCGTATCGGACCCATGCCACGCGGGGCTGTCAAGCCCCAGTAGGCGGGCGGTCGATTCGCTGCGCCCCACCCAGTGCGCCGCGGGCAGCGGGGTGGGCTGCAGATGGGTGTAGTAGCGGGGGCCGAGACGGTCAAAGCCGTGGCCCCACGCCAGACCGGGCAGGGCGGTACCTGCGGGCACGGTGATGGGCGCAATCATGGGAACGATTGTCCGCCAGTGTGCTGGCCCCGCCTGCATCAGGGGCATGGGCTGGAGCGTGGGTGTCAGCGGGCGACTGGGGCGTGTTGGGCCGTGGCGGAGGCCGGTTGGGCGGCGTGTTGCAAGGTGCGCGCGAGGGCGTCGTCGTCCACGATGGCAATGCGCCCCACCTCGACACGCACGATGCCTTGAGCCTCTAGATCGCGAAGCACGCGGTTGACGGTTTGTCGCGACAGGCCGACCAGTTGCCCCAGTTCGTCCTGCGTGAGATTCAACCGCCGGGTGCTGCGCCAGAACAGCCGGCTCAGGTACAGCGCCACGCGATAGGCAGGAGAGCCCACGCGGCCCGCCTCGATGATGGTCATGGCCTGGCCCAACCGCATGTTCAGGTGTTGCACCAGGTACTGGTTGAAGCCGAGGCTCTGACTGCGCAGCGCGTCAAAAAGCGGCAAGGGCAGGCACATGAGCGTGGTGGGGCGCAAAGCGATCACGTGGTAGCGGCGCACCTCGGACTTGATGGCCGAGCCTTCGCCGAACCATTCACCGTCAGGCACGCCGATGAAGGCCGATCGCTTGCCCTGGTCGGTCGGACTTTGCAGCATGACCAGGCCGCTGAGCACGGCATACCAGCCCTGCACCATCTCGCCCGCGGGCAGCACCACGCTGCCCTTGGCGGCTTCCAGCACCTGAACTCCGCCGTCAACCTGCTGCTGCAGCGCCGCGGGTAGGCCCGCGTGCCAAGGCTGGGTGCGCAGAAATCGTTGGGCGGCAAAGTCGGGTGTGAACATGCCCCATTGTGGCCCGCTGGCGGAGGGATTCGGGTTATCCCGGTGTGTTTGTCAATCGCGCGACAGGGCTTGCCGCCGCAGCGCCGCTTGCCGACACTTTGCGGGCCGTGCACCCCGCCCTGGGGCTGTCTCGCGGATGACCGGGATCACCGCATGCCTGCAGACTGCGCGCTACGATGGTCCGTCACCATCCACAACAACCAAGGAGTACACATGCTGGGTCTGATGCAGAGCCAACCGCTGCTGATTTCGTCGTTGATCGAATTTGCAGAACGTCACCACGGCGACGCCGAAATCGTGTCGCGCCGCGTGGAGGGCGACATCCATCGCTACACCTACCGCGACCTGGCACGGCGCGCACGCCAGCTGGCCAATGCGCTCGACGGCCTGAAGCTCGGCTTCAGCGACCGGGTCGCCACGCTGGCCTGGAACGGCTACCGCCACATGGAGATGTACTTTGGCGTGAGCGGTTCGGGCCGTGTGCTGCACACCATCAACCCACGCCTGCACCCTGAGCAGATTGCCTGGATCGTCAACCATGCAGAAGACCAGGTACTGTGTTTCGACATGACCTTCCTGCCGCTGGTGCAGGCCGTACACGCCAAGTGCCCGACGGTACGCCATTGGGTGGCGCTGTGCGACGCCGACAAGCTGCCGGCCGACACTGGCGTTCCGGGGCTGATGAGTTACGAGGCCTGGATCGGCGCATCGTCGGCCGACTACGCCTGGCCTGAGTTCGACGAGAACTCGGCATCGAGCATGTGCTACACCAGCGGTACCACGGGCAACCCCAAAGCCGCGCTGTACAGCCACCGCTCGACCACGCTGCACGCCTATGCCGCAGCCCTACCCGATGTGATGTGCTTGTCGGCGCGCGATTCGGTGCTGCCCGTGGTGCCCATGTTCCACGTCAACGCCTGGGGCATTCCGTACTCGGCCGCACTCACGGGCTGCAAGCTGGTGTTTCCGGGGCCTGCACTGGACGGCAAGTCGGTCTACGAGCTGATCGAGGCCGAGAAGGTGACTTACGCGGCGGGCGTGCCCACCGTGTGGCAGATGTTGCTGGGCCACATGGGGCCCTCGGGGCTCAAGTTCTCGTCGCTCAAGCGCACGGTGATCGGGGGCTCTGCATGTCCGCCCGCCATGATCACAGCTTTCCAGGAACAGTACGGTGTGGAGGTGCTGCATGCCTGGGGCATGACCGAGATGAGCCCCCTGGGCACCTTGTGCACGCTCAAGAACAAGCATTTGGCTTTGTCCAAGGACGAGCAGATGAAGATCCGCCAGAAGCAAGGGCGGTCGATCTACGGTGTGGACATGAAGATCGTGGACAGCAATGGCAACGAACTGGCCTGGGACGGCAAGACCTACGGCGACTTGCTCGTGCGCGGACCCTGGGTGGTGCAGGCCTACTTCAAGGGCGAGGGCGGCGATCCGCTGGTGCGCGATGCGCAGGGCCGCGGCTGGTTTCCCACGGGCGATGTGGCCACTATCGACGCCGACGGTTACATGCAGATCACCGACCGTAGCAAGGACGTGATCAAGTCGGGCGGCGAATGGATCAGTTCCATCGACATCGAGAACATCGCCATGGCGCACCCTGCGGTTGCCATGGCCGCCTGTGTGGGTATGCCGCATCCGAAATGGGACGAACGCCCCATTGTGTGTGTGGTCAAACGCCCTGGTGCCGAGGTCACGCGCGAGCAGTTGCTCGCCTTCTACGAGGGCAAGACGGCCAAGTGGCAGATCCCGGACGACGTGGTGTTCGTCGAGTCGATTCCCCTCGGTGCCACGGGCAAGATGCTCAAGACCAAGCTGCGCGAGCAGCTCAAGGACTACCGCCTCCCGGGGCTGTGACCGGTACGGTCCTGGGGCTCGGGGGAGCCCCGGGACAGTCGCGAGGGTGACGCGCTAGGGGCAATCCCTGAGCCCCCCGTTGTTGCAACGCGGTACTCTGCGCTGTGTCAATTCACAAGGAGACAAAACCATGAAATTCGCTATCAAGGCTGTAGCAGCGACTGTGCTTCTGGCAAGCGCTGGCGGGGTGTTCGCCCAAAAGGGTGAGACCGTGAAGATCGCGTGGCTAGACCCGCTGTCCGGCCTTATGGCGGCCGTGGGTACGAACCAGCTCAAGAGCTTCCAGTTCCTCGCGGAGGAGTTCAACAAGAACAACCCCGCTGGCGTGAAGTTTGAGGTCATTGGCATTGACAACAAGTTGAGCCCCCAGGAAACCACCAGTGCGCTGCGTTCTGCCATTGACCAAGGCGCACGCTATGTGGTGCAGGGCAACGGCTCGGGGCCTGCGCTGGCCATCATCGACGCGGTGGAAAAGCACAACGCCCGCAATCCGGGCAAAGAAGTGGTGTACCTGAACTACGCGGCAGTGGACCCCGACCTTACCAACAGCAAGTGCAGCTACTGGCACTTCCGTCTGGATGCGGACACGTCTATGAAGATGGAGGCGCTCACCACCTTCATGAAGGACATACCCGAGATCAAGAAGGTGTACCTCATCAACCAGAACTACTCGCACGGCCATCAGGTCTCGAAGTTCGCCAAGGAGATGATGAAGCGCAAGCGCCCCGACGTGGAGTTTGTCGGCGACGACCTGCATCCGCTGGCCCAGGTGCGTGACTTCTCGCCCTACATCGCAAAGATCAAGCAGTCGGGTGCTGACACCGTGATCACCGGCAACTGGGGCTCTGACCTGGCGCTGCTGATCAAGGCTGCCAACGACGCAGGTCTGAACAATGTCAAGTTCTACACCTACTACGGTGGCGTAACGGGCAGTCCCACGGCCATGGGCGCCGCGGCCGCGGGTCGCGTGTACCAGGTCTCGTACAACCACATGAACATGCCGGGCGAGATCGGCCGTCTGGTGGGCGAATACAAGAAGAAGTTCAACGACGACTTCTACACCGCTGCCGTGTTCCACGCTTACACCATGCTCAGTGAAGCCTTTGTGCGCGCCAAGTCGACCGACCCCGTCAAGGTCGCTGCCACGATGAGCGGCATGAAGTTCAAGAGCTTCAACGGCGAGGTCGAAATGCGCAAGACCGACCACCAGTTGCAGCAGGGTCTGTTCATTTCGCGCTGGGAGAAGGCGGGTGGCAAGTTCCCGTTGGACCAGGAGAACACGGGCTACACCTTCGTGCCGGTCAAGTACTTCGAGCCCTATGTGGCCAGCACGCCCACGTCGTGCCAGATGAAGCGCCCCTGATCGCCAGCGCGCTCAACTTGGAGGCCCGACGACCCTCGGGCCTTTTTTTTCCCAGCGGTGAAGAATTTCAATGAATCTTGAGTTTTTCGTGATCTCGTTGCTGAACGGAGTGGCCTACGGGCTGCTCCTGTTCATGCTGAGTTCTGGCCTCACGCTGATCTTCAGCATGATGGGCGTGCTCAACTTTGCACACACCAGCTTCTACATGCTGGGTGCCTACTTTGCCTACACGATTTCGGGCTTGGTAGGGTTCTGGCCGGCGCTCGTGATCGCGCCAGCCCTGGTGTTCCTGCTGGGGGCTGCTTTCGAGCGCTACGCCCTGCGGCGTGTCCACAAGTTTGGCCATGTGCCGGAACTGCTGGTCACCTTCGGGCTTTCCTATCTCATCCTTGAAATCGTGCAACTGGTCTGGGGCCGCTCGACTGTGCCCTATGGTTTGCCCGAGCAGTTGCAAGGCCCGCTGTTTACGCTGTATGGCACGCAGTTTCCGAAGTCGCGCTCGTTTGTGATGCTGGTCGCTGTGTTGATGCTGATCTCGGTGTGGCTGTTGCTCACACGCACCCGCATCGGGCTGGTCATCCAAGCAGCGCTCAAACACCCCGAGATGGTCGAGGCGTTGGGCCACAACGTGCCTCGCGTATTCATGCTGGTGTTCGGCGGCGGCGCTGCGCTGGCCGGTCTGGCCGGCGTGATCGGCGGCAACACCTATGTGACCGAGCCGGCGATGGCTGCTTCGGTGGGCTCCATCATCTTCGTGGTCGTGGTGGTGGGCGGCATGGGCTCGCTGGCGGGGGCCTTCCTCGCATCCTTGCTGATCGGTCTGGTGCAGACCTTTGCCGTCGCGCTCGACTATTCTTTGATCCACGCCTTCAAGTTGTTCGGCATGGCAGTGACGCCCGAAACCTTCGGCTATCCGCTGCTCAAGCTGACGATTGCACAGGTGGCACCCATCCTGCCGTACCTGTTCCTGGTGCTGATTCTGATCTTCCGCCCGAAGGGCCTGCTGGGTACACGGGAGGACTGAGCACATGACCCCATCCAATTCCTCCTCCGAAGCCACCTCGTACTACCGCTTCAAACCGTTCAACGTCGGTCGGTTCCTCATCTGGACGCTGTTCGCCCTGGTGCTGATCTTCGCGCCCAAGGTGTTCACCAGCAGTCTGGCGTTGACCATCCTGTCGCAGATCGGCTACCTGATCATCATCTGCTTGTCCTACAACATTCTGTTGGGGCAGGGCGGCATGCTGAGCTTCGGGCACGCGGTGTACACCGGGCTGGGCTCGTTCATCGCCATCCATGCGATGAACATGGCCACCAAGGGCAGTGTCCAGATTCCGTTGGTGCTGATTCCGCTCATCGGTGGTCTGGCGGGGATGTTCTTCGCCATCCTGCTGGGGTACGTCACCACCAAGAAGTCCGGCACGACGTTTGCCATGATCACGCTCGGCGTGGGCGAACTGGTGGCTGCCATGGCGCTGATGTTCCCCGAGTTCTTCGGCGGCGAAGGCGGCGTCACTACCAACCGTGTGTACGGCGAGCCGTTCTTCGGCATCACCTTCGGCCCGTCGATTCAGGTGTACTACTTGATCGCCGTGTACTGCTTCATCTGCACCGCCGCGATGTTTGCGTTCACCGGCACGCCGCTCGGGCGCATTCTCAACGCGGTGCGCGACAACCCGGAGCGTGTCGAGTTCATCGGCTACAACACCCAGCGCGTGCGCTACATGGCTTTCATCATTGCCGGTTTCTTTGCCGGTATCGGTGGCGGCTTGGCGACGATCAACTTCGAGATCATCACCGGCGCCGACAGCCTGAGCGTGCTGCGGTCGGGGGGGTATCTGCTGTTCACCTTCCTGGGCGGGGCCACGTTCTTCTTCGGTCCCATCATCGGCGCGGTGTTGCTGGTGCTGGCCTCGGTGCTGCTGTCCGAGATCACCAAAGCCTGGTTGTTGTACCTGGGCCTGGTGTTCCTGTTCATGGTGATGTATGCGCCCGGCGGCATCGCCAGCCTGATCATGATGAACCTGCGGGTGGCCAAATACGGCAAGCTGCGCCGGCTCTGGACTTCGTACCTCGCGCTCGGTGGCACCGGTCTGGTGGCCGTCATGGGGGCGGCCTGCATGATCGAGATGACCTACCACCTGCAGCTCAATGCGGCCCTGGGACCGCAATTGGACTTCCTCGGAGCCACGATCAACGCCAAGTCGTTCACGGCCTGGTTTGGATCGATCTTCGTGCTGCTCACCGGCCTGGGCCTGTTTGAACTCACGCGCCGTGAGTTCGCGCGCCAGTGGAGCAAGATCCAGGAAGAAATCGAACATGAAATCAAGCGTGGGGAGAGCCTGTGACCATGGCGGACAACGCTAAATACGCGCTCGAACTGCGAGACCTGCGCAAGAGCTTCGGCAAGACCGAGATCATCCGCGGTGCCAACCTGCTGGTGACTCCCGGTGAACGGGTGGCCATCATCGGGCCCAACGGTGCCGGCAAGTCCACCCTGTTCAACCTGATCAGCGGCCGTTTCGCCCCCACCAGTGGCGAGGTGCTGCTCAACGGCCAGCGCATCGACGGCAAGAAGCCGTTTGAGATCAACCGCATGGGCTTGTCGCGCAGTTTCCAGATCACGAACATCTTTCCCAAGTTGAGCGTGTTCGAGAACCTGCGCTGCGGAGTGTTGTGGAGCATGGGCTACCGCTACACCTTCCTGCGGTTTCTGTCGAAGCTGGACGACGCCAACGAGCGCGCCAAGCAGTTGATGGAGATGATCAAGCTCGACAAGAAGCGCGACACCCTTGCCATGAACCTGACCTACGCCGAGCAACGTGCGCTGGAGATTGGCATCACGATTGCCGGCGGTGCCAACGTGATCTTGCTGGACGAGCCGACCGCTGGCATGAGCAAGAGCGAAACCTCGCGCTTCATCCACCTGATCAAGGAGGTGACCGAAGGCCGTACCCTGCTCACGGTGGAGCACGACATGGGCGTGGTGTTCGGTTTGGCCGACAAGATTGCCGTGGTGGTGTACGGCGAGGTGATTGCCTACGACACACCCGAGAATGTGCGCGCCAACCAGCGCGTGCAGGAGGCCTACCTGGGCTCAGTGATCGCCCAGCAGCAGGCGGGAGGACATTGACATGCTGCGGATCGACAACCTGCACGCCTACTACGGCAAAAGCCATGTCCTGCATGGCGTTTCGATGGAAGTGCAACCCGGTGAAATCGTGGCGCTGCTCGGGCGCAACGGCTCGGGCCGTTCGACCACGGCCAAGGCCATCATGGGCCTGGTCGACTGGGAGGGCTCCATCGAATGGAAAGGCCAGCAGTTGCTGGGCAAGAAGGCCTACGAGATCGCCCACCTGGGCATCGGCTATGTGCCGGAAAGCCGCGACGTGTTTCCCAACCTCACCGTGCATCAGAACTTGCTGCTCGGGCAAAAGGGCAATGGCAAGGGCAGCCGCTGGTCGTTTGACGACATGTACACCATGTTCCCGCGCCTGAAGGAGCGCCAGCACACCGAGGCGGGCGTGATGTCCGGCGGCGAGCAGCAAATGCTCACGCTCTGTCGCACGCTGATGGGCGACCCCGACCTGATCATCATCGACGAGCCTACCGAAGGCCTTGCGCCTAAGATCGTCGAGCTGGTCGGGGAGTACCTGCAGAAGATCAAGGCCCGTGGCGTGTCGGTGCTGCTGATTGAGCAGAAGCTCACCATCGCGATGACCATCTCTGACCGGGCACTCGTGATGGGCCACGGCAGCGTGGTCTTCCAGGGCACGCCCGAAACCCTGCGTGCGGACAATTACATCCGCAAGGAGTGGCTCGAAGTTTGAGCCTTGCGCTTGGGTGGCCCGCGCGTTGCTGCCTAGGAGCCTGTCGGACTTGGGAATCGTCGGCTGCAAATGGGCCGCAGCGGTCCATTTTTCAACGTCTT
>JBKBUN010000297.1:0-514 GCA_046289925.1 Burkholderiaceae bacterium
GGATGCGCGGCGGCCCAAGAAGTCGGACCTGCGAAATTCACGTCGACGCCAGTTGTAGGAGGCGACTGCGGACGCCGGCGATGTCACGCGAGGGCGGCCAGAGCTTGCTGACGTGCCTGGAAGCCGCGGCGGCCGCTTCCACGGCAAGCCCTCCGTACAGCGTCAGCACGTTCAGGACCAAAAGAAGGCCTCGCAGCCCCAGACGGACGATCGCGCGCAGCAGCCAGCGGATGTTGAAGCCCGCCGCGCACAGCACCGCGTGCAGCGCGTCGCCGTCGCTGCCCTTCAACCAGCAGCGGTTCATGCCGTGGTCGCTCTTGGTGTGCCCGATCGCCGGCTCGATGGCCTGTCGGCGCTTGAGCCAGCCGCGCTGCTGCGCCGTGAGGGTCTTGCTCTTGCCGCGGTGGACGACGTCGACCGACACCGCGTCGTCGACACCGCGGTAGCCCAGGTCGACGATCGCCGCCTTGGGCTCGACGCCCACGTCCTGCAGCAGGTTGCGCGTCTGCTCGAG
>JBKBUN010000298.1:0-513 GCA_046289925.1 Burkholderiaceae bacterium
GTGAATGCTCCCGTCGCGTAATCGGCTCTAACCAGACCCCAATCGACTCGTTTTGTCAAGTTTTTGTGATGTGACGCTGTGATGTTTGAGTCTTGAGTGTGTCGGCTTGTGACGTTGGTGCAATGTCACCCCCAGAAAGCACAAAGCCCGCGCTGGGCGGGCTGGTGGGTCACTTCTGGTGGTTGCTCTGCCGCTCTTGCGTCAGGGTGTGGGCGACTGCTTTGATGTGGGGGTGGTCATCGGGGTGAGCCCAGACCTCCAGAGGGCGAAGGCCTTGCTTGCGCTTGGCCTCCCTCTCCCGGGCTTTTCGCTCCCGGGCTGTGGTGTCTTTGGGGGTCATGCGACGATGAAATCTGCGGCGAACTTGGCTGCATGGCGCTCGGCGTACTGATCGACAAACCGCTGGTTTTGCTCGGCCTGCGTCTCGCCTTCGTCGTCCCACGCGCTGTGCATCTCTTCCCGGATCTCGTCGTCCATCAGGTTGACGATGGCGTCGTAGTGGTGCAGCCTGCC
>JBKBUN010000299.1:0-512 GCA_046289925.1 Burkholderiaceae bacterium
CTTTCAGGAACTCGCGGAAGGCATGGGCGGTGGTGGCGAAGCCGCCGGGCACACGCACGCCCGATTCGCTGAGGTGGTGGATCATTTCGCCGAGGCTGGCGTTCTTGCCGCCAACCACCTCGACGTCGTCCATCCTCAAATGGTCAAACGGGACGACCAGGGCGGTCGGCTCAAAGCGTGAAGACATGGGAGGGTTCCTGGAGAGTGAAAAAACCGGGGCGCCGACGCGCGCACGCTGCCCAGCGTGTTGGAGTTGGAGTGGAGGCAGCGCGGCATGGTCAGGGTCGGACGCAAGTTGCCGGCGATTCTAGGGACGGGGCCGTAGGATGGAAACCACCCGTAACCGTGCCCACCGCCCTTTAGAGCCCATGCCCAACCGCACCGTGTACTTCTTGTCCGATGGCACCGGCATCACCGCCGAAACCTTCGGCAATTCGATCCTGGCCCAGTTCGGCGGCAAACCGCGGCACGTGCGTCGGCCCTTCATCGACTCGGCCGAGAAGGCCTACGAG
>JBKBUN010000300.1:0-511 GCA_046289925.1 Burkholderiaceae bacterium
GGTCTGGCGGCCCAGTACGGTCTGCTGCTGCCCTATTCACGGCGCGACGAGCTGGAGGCCGACCGGCTGGGCGTGGACTATATGCAGGCCGCCGGTTTCCGCCCGTCCCAGGCTGTGGCCCTGTGGCGGCTGATGGCGGCCCAGCGTCAGGCCAGCATTCCGCAGTTCGCCTCGACCCACCCGTCGGACGCGACCCGGATCGACCTGCTGCAGCAATATATCGCCGGCAAGGGCTGGAGCTGATCAGACCTTGATGTCGAGGTAGGTCCCCGGACGCATGATCCGGGGCGTCTCGCGCTCGGGCGCGGCCGGGGGCGGCTCGACCGGCCGCGCCGGATTGGCGGAGCGGACCGTGGACATGACGGCGGCGGCCGGGGCCTGCGCCTGGGGAGCCTGAGCTTGATTCAGGGCGGCGCGGAAGAAGGCGGCCTGGGCCGAGCGCGCCTGGGCCGCCTCGCCGACCGGAGAGGCCGGGGGCTGGGCCAGAGGTTGGGGCAAACCAGGGCGAATC
>JBKBUN010000301.1:0-258 GCA_046289925.1 Burkholderiaceae bacterium
CCGGACCTTGGGCGCGCCCGAGAGCGTGCCGGCCGGCAGGGCGGCCATCAGCACGTCCACGGGATCGACGCCCTCTGGCGCGGTTCCCTCGACGTTCGAGACGATGTGCATCACATGGCTGTAGCGTTCGATCGTGAAGCTCTCGGTCACCCGCACGTTCGGACCTTTGGGGCGCGCCTGTTCAGGCGGCGCGTTGCGGCCGTGCTGGTTCAGCATCGCCACGCGGCCCACGTCGTTACGACCCAGATCCAGCAGCAT
>JBKBUN010000301.1:268-510 GCA_046289925.1 Burkholderiaceae bacterium
CGCGCTCCTTGGGGTCGGCCAGCAATTCGGCCTCCAGCGCGGCGTCTTCCTCCGGCGTCGCGCCGCGCGGGCGCGTGCCGGCGATCGGCCGAATGGTGATCTTGCCGTCGCGCAGGCGCACCAGGATCTCGGGGCTGGAGCCCACGAGGTTGAAGCCGTCCAGGTTCAGGAAGAACAGGAATGGCGAAGGATTGGTCCGGCGCAGCGATCGATAAAGGGCGAACGGCGGCAGGTCGAAGGGC
>JBKBUN010000302.1:0-509 GCA_046289925.1 Burkholderiaceae bacterium
CTGGACACCGGCCTGCTTTATCGCGCGGTCGGCGTCGCCATCCTGGACGGCGCGGGCGACCTCGACGATCCGATCGCGGCCGAGGCCGTGGCGCGGGCGCTCGACCTTTCGGCGCTGGACCGGGCCGAGGTGCGCACCCGCGCGGCCGGCGAGGCCGCCAGCCGCTGTGCGGTGCACCCGGGGGTCCGCGCGGCCCTGCTGGACCTGCAGCAGTCGTTTGCGGCGCGCGAGCCGGGATCGGTGATCGACGGCCGCGACATCGGCACGGTGATCGCGCCCCACGCGCCGGCCAAGCTCTATGTCACCGCCCGCCCCGAGGTGCGCGCCGAGCGCCGCTGGAAACAGCTGGTGGGGCAGGGCGAGGACGTCGCCTTCGAGGACATCCTGGCCGACATCCACAAGCGCGACGCCCGTGACGGCGGGCGCAAGGACGCGCCGATGACGCAGGCGCCCGACGCCGTCTTGCTCGACACGTCGGAAATGACTATAGAGCAGGCCTTCGATGCGGC
>JBKBUN010000303.1:0-508 GCA_046289925.1 Burkholderiaceae bacterium
GTCCGCTTCGCCGCCGCCTTCGAGGGAGCCTGAGCTCATGAGCACGTTCCCCGACTTCACCAAGATCGATTTCGCCGAAGTCGCCGCCCCGGCCGCGCCGAAGGGGGAGGCCTGGAACACGCCCGAGGGCGTCGCTGTGGCGCCGGCCTTCGACGCTGCGGACGTCGAGGGCCTCGACTTCACCGGCGGGTTCCCGGGCGTGGCGCCGTTCGTGCGCGGCCCCTACCCGACCATGTACGTGACCAACCCGTGGACGGTGCGCCAGTACGCGGGCTTTTCGACGGCGGAGGACTCCAACGCCTTCTATCGCCGCAACCTGGCGGCCGGTCAGATGGGTCTGTCGGTGGCCTTCGATCTGGCCACCCACCGCGGCTATGACAGCGACCACGAGCGGGTGAAGGGCGACGTCGGCATGGCGGGCGTGGCCATCGACTCGATCCTGGACATGCGCACGCTGTTTTCGGGCATCCCGCTCGACAAGATGAGCGTGTCGATGACCATGAACGGC
>JBKBUN010000304.1:0-507 GCA_046289925.1 Burkholderiaceae bacterium
CCTGCACACATGCCCACCGGGCTCGACGACCAGGAGTCATTGTGACTGTTGGGTTCCACACGAAATGACGAAGAGCCTGGGGTGATGCCTTTCTTGGAATGGCTGAAGTTAGTTGCATGTGCATCGTTGATGTTGGCGTTAACGGTTTGGTATTATTTTTATCCACTGGATACTTCCGAGATTGATGTGGTGCAAGAACGGAGTAGATTTCACGCAGCCTTCGTAGAGGCTGGCATTTTGTTTTTTATGCCATTTTGTGCGGCAGTGTTAATCCATGCATTTGTAATTTATCCGGCAACAGTTTTTACATTTAAAAAGGGCAAGTAAATGAGTGAAGTCAGCAGTCACTGATGCGAGCTTCAAGAAGACTTGGTTGGTGCAACGTTTACACAGCTGAGTGAGTTTTTGCAAAGATAGCGCCGCATGGAAATACAGGGCGGTCTCAAATCTGAAGTACAACACCTTGCCCCTTCGGTCAGGTGTGACGATGACAAGGAGACCCCAACC
>JBKBUN010000305.1:0-502 GCA_046289925.1 Burkholderiaceae bacterium
CTGCACACATGCCCACCGGGCTCGACGACCAGGAGTCATTGTGACTGTTGGGTTCCACACGAAATGACGAAGAGCCAACTTGATCATCAAATTCATCAAATCATGCATGACAGGAACTTTCACAGGCCAAGTCAGTGCAAGCGACGACCGAAAAGTTGTCGCCTACAAAGATGGTTCCGTCAAGTCGCTGCCTTTCCGCAATGAGCACAGAACTTCGCCCACGCTTGCAGGGTCGTTCCGCATTGCGTGCACGCAGAAGGAACCAACGTAGTTCCGCACTGCTGGCAGAAACGAGCCCCTAGCGCGTTAAGCGCCTTGCAGTTCGGGCACGCAACGCCGGCGTTGCCTCCTCCGCTGGCTGGAGGTCCGCCGCTTCCGTACCCACCGCCATAGCCGTGGCGATCACCGTGATGCGCCCCACCATGGGGCTCTTCGTCATTTCGTGTGGAACCCAACAGTCACAATGACTCCTGGTCGTCGAGCCCGGTGGGCATGTGTGCAG
>JBKBUN010000306.1:0-501 GCA_046289925.1 Burkholderiaceae bacterium
TTTCACCAGTGGCCAGCACGGCGCCGTTGGTGGCGGCCGGCGCCACGGCGGCCTGCAACTGCTCCAGCTTGGTCGCGGGCTTGGTCGCAGCCACAGGCGGGGCGGCGGCGACGACCGGCGGCTTGGCGAGCGGCGCGGCGGGCATGGCGGGCTGGGCGGCCTTGAGCGGGGCCGGAGCGACGGTCTTCGGCGTCACCGGCTTCACCGCCGCGACGGCGACCGGCTTGGCCGGGGCCGCTTGCGTCTGGATCGTCGCCTGGACGCGCTTGGGGGGCGCCGAGGCGGCGCGCGGCGCGGTCTTGGGATTGGGGATCGGCCGCATCGCCGTGACGAGCGTGCCGTCCGGACGGCGCCACGTCTTAAGGTGGCTGTTGTGCGTGGGCGGCGGTGGGCTAGGCGCGGGCTGCGCGGCGTCGGCCTTGGCTTCAGCCTGGGCCTGGGCCTGGGCCGAGGCGCCCGAGACGGGCCCGCCGAGCAGGCCATCTTGGGCGGGAGCGGCGC
>JBKBUN010000029.1:0-23713 GCA_046289925.1 Burkholderiaceae bacterium
GACCTGCCATGCATGGACAACGATGTGTTGCGCCGCGGCAAGCCCACGGTGCATGTGCGGTTTGGTGAAGCGCCCGCATTGCTGGCGGGCGACGCGTTGCAGGCTTTTGCTTTCGAGCTGCTCACACCCGAAGGCCTGGCCGTACTGCCCACGGTGCAGGCCGAGCTGTGCCGCCTGCTTGCGCGCGCTGCCGGTTCGGCGGGCATGGCGGGGGGGCAGGCGATTGACCTGGCCAGCGTGGGCCGCACGTTGACCGAAACCGAACTGCGGCAGATGCACCGCCTCAAGACCGGTGCGCTGCTCGAAGCCAGTGTCATGATGGGGGCCGCCTGTGCGCAGGCCCCGGCCGCCGCGCGCGCGGCGCTGTCCCGCTACGGCGCAGCCATCGGCCTGGCGTTTCAGGTGGTGGACGACATCCTTGACGTGACGGCCGACTCCGCCACGCTTGGCAAGACGGCCGGCAAGGACGCGGCCTGCGACAAGCCCACCTACGTCTCGCTGATGGGCCTGGACCGCGCACGCGCCCATGCGCTGGAGTTGCACGCGCAGGCCCTGGACGCGCTGGCGCAGCCCGGCTTGGCCGACACGCGCGCCTTGCGGGCGCTGGCCGATCTGGTCGTGCAACGTTCCCACTAGGCCCGGCAGGTCCACACCCATGGCAGGTTCTTTGCACCCCCCTTTGGATGGTTGACCCGGCTCGTGATTGAAAATCAAGCACAAGCCGCTACAAAAAGCATAGCAATGTCGACGACGCCCTACCCCCTGCTGCAGACCATCAACGACCCGGCCGATCTGCGCCAGCTCTCGCGCGCCGAGCTCAAGGCGCTGGCCACCGAATTGCGTGCGTTTGTGCTCGACAGCGTCTCACGCACCGGCGGCCACCTGAGCTCCAACCTGGGTACGGTCGAGCTGACCATTGCGCTGCACTACGTGTTCCAGACCCCGTACGACCGCCTGGTGTGGGACGTGGGCCACCAGACCTACCCGCACAAGATCCTGACCGGTCGGCGTGACCGCATGGGCACTCTGCGCCAGTGGGGGGGGATCTCGGGCTTTCCGCAGCGGGCCGAGAGCCCCTACGACACCTTTGGCACCGCGCATTCGTCCACCAGCATATCGGCCGCGCTGGGCATGGCCCTGGCGGCCCGGCGCAAGGGCGAAGATCGCCATGCCGTGGCCATCATCGGCGACGGGGCCATGACTGCGGGCATGGCCTTCGAGGCACTCAACAACGCGGGCGTGACCGACGCCAACCTGCTGGTGGTGCTCAACGACAACGACATGAGCATCAGCCCGCCGGTGGGGGCGCTCAACCGCTATCTTGCACAGCTCATGAGTGGCCAGTTCTACGCGGCCGCCAAGAACGTGGGCAAGACCGTGCTCAAGCCCGTGCCACCGCTGCTGGAGCTGGCCAAGCGCTTCGAGCAGCAGGCCAAGGGCATGGTGGTTCCGGCCACGCTGTTCGAGAAGTTTGGCTTCAACTACATCGGCCCCATCGATGGGCACGACCTGGATTCGCTGATTCCCACGCTGGAGAACATCAAGGGCCTCAAGGGGCCGCAGTTCCTGCATGTGGTGACCAAAAAAGGGCATGGCTACAAGCTGGCCGAAGCCGATCCCGTGGCCTACCACGGCCCGGGCAAGTTCGACCCCAGTGTGGGCCTGACCAAGCCAGCCACGCCGCCCAAGCCCACCTTTACCCAGGTGTTTGGCCAGTGGCTGTGCGACATGGCCGCGCAGGACGATCGCCTGGTGGGCATCACGCCCGCCATGCGCGAAGGCTCGGGCATGGTCGAGTTTGAAAAGCGCTTCCCCGATCGTTACTACGACGTGGGCATTGCCGAGCAGCATGCTGTCACCTTTGCCGGTGGGCTGGCCTGTGAGGGCGTCAAGCCCGTGGTGGCGATCTACTCCACCTTCTTGCAGCGGGCGTACGACCAGCTCATCCACGACGTGGCGCTCCAGAACCTGCCGGTGGTGTTTGCGCTCGACCGTGCAGGCCTGGTGGGGGCCGACGGCGCGACCCATGCGGGGGCCTACGACATTGCCTATGTGCGCTGCATTCCGAACATGAGCATGGCCTGCCCGGCCGACGAGCGCGAGTGCCGCCAACTGTTGTCCACCGCGTTTGCGCAGAACCACCCGGTGGCGGTGCGCTACCCGCGCGGCAGCGGCGTGGGCGTGGAGCCGCTGCCTGGGCTCGAAGGCCTTCCGTTCGGCAAGGGCGAAGTGCGCCGCACCGCGGGCCCTGCGCAGGCGGGCCGCCCGCGCATCGCGATTCTGGCGTTCGGCACGCTGCTGTACCCCGCCCTGGCGGCGGGCGATGCGCTGGACGCCACCGTGGCCAACATGCGCTGGGCCAAGCCGCTCGACACCGAACTGCTGCAAGCCCTGACGCAAGACCACGATGCCTTCGTAACGGTGGAGGAGGGCTGCGTGATGGGCGGCGCGGGCAGCGCCGTGGCGGAGGCCCTGCACGCTGCGGGCGTGGTGCGGCCGGTGCTGCAATTGGGCCTGCCCGATGTTTTCATCGAGCATGGCGATCCGGCCAAACTGCTCGCCATGCAGGGGCTGGATGCGGCAGGCATCGAGCGCTCGGTGCGCGAGCGCTTCTTGCAGGCTGCCCGGGCCTGAATGCACAGGCTCTGAGCCCAACCGTCTTGGGGTAAGCCGCGATGCGCAGCGCGCAGGCGGCTCCCTACAATCGGCGCGGACCTCCGGCAGGCGCAGGTCCGTTTTTTGCAACCCGCACACTGGAGCCGCATGCGCGTGGATCGCCGATCAGTCGTCAAACGTTCTGGCATCCTGGGCGTGCTCGCTTCAGGGGTTGCCCCGGCAGTCTGGGCGCAGCCTGTCATCCGCTGGCGCCTTGCGTCCAGCTTCCCGCGCTCGTCCGACACCATCTACGGCGGCGCCGAGGTGTTCGCGGCCCACGTGCGCACCATGTCCAACGGGCGCTTCGAGATCTCGGTACACGCCAGTGGCGAAGTCGTACCGGCTTTTGGCGTGGTCGATGCGGTGCAGGGCGGCACCGTCGAAGCCTGCCACACGGTGCCGTACTACTTCTACGACAAGCACCCGGCCTTTGCCCTGGGCTCGGCGATTCCGTTCGGCTTTAACGCCCGCCAGATGAACGCCTGGATGCTGCACGGCAACGGCCGCAAGCTCATGGACGACTTCTATGCGGGCTACAACATCGTGAGCTTTGCCGGTGGCAACACCGGCACGCAGATGGGCGGCTGGTACCTCAAGGAAATCCGCCAGCCGTCCGACCTTAAGGGCCTGCGCATCCGCGTGGGGGGCGGACTGGTGGGCGAGGTCATGGCCAAGTTGGGCGCCGTGCCCAACAGTTTGCCTGGGGGTGAGATCTACCAGGCCCTGCAGCGCGGGCAAATAGATGCAGCCGAATGGATCGGGCCCTACGACGACCAGAAGCTCGGCTTTCACAAAGTGGCACCTTATTACTACTACCCGGGGTGGTGGGAAGGCGGACCTGAGGTGGGCTTTTTCATCCAGCGCCGGGCCTATCTGGCCTTGTCGCAGGATCTGCGCGGCATCCTGGCGGGTGCGGCCTCCATGGCGCATGCCGACATGCTGGCCCGCTACGATTCCCACAACCCCGCTGCGCTCAAGCAACTGGTGCAGGCCAAGACCAAGGTGCTGGCGTTCTCGGGCTCGGTGATGGACGCAGCGTTCAAGGCGGCCATGGAGGTGTTTGCCGCTAACGATGCGCGCAGCCCGGAATGGAAACGCATCTATGCCGATATGCGCAATTTTCAACGCGAGCAGATCATGTGGTTTCGCTTCGCCGAGGCGCGGTACGACAGCTTCATGTCGGCCCAGAAGATCTGACGCAGCGCGGCAAGGCGCGGCACCGCATTCCTTGCAGAACCCTGAAGCGCCGTGTCTGTCAGCCGTTTTTCGGGGGTAAACCCCCAAAAGCGAGTCCCCCCATGTTCCTAGAATCCTCAAGGCAAGTCGCCGCGGTGACGGGCTTGTCGGCCCAGTCCCGCAGTTCACAACACCTATCGTAGGAGATTCCTCATGGATCGTCGCTCCCTCATGAAGCGCGCTGGCATTGCTGGCGTCCTGGCCTCGGGCATTGCGCCTGCTGTGCACGCACAGGCCACCATTCGCTGGCGCTTGGCTTCCAGCTTCCCGAAGTCGCTGGACACCATCTACGGCGGCGCTGAAGTGTTCGCCAAGGCCGTTCGCGCCATGTCGGGCGGCAAGTTCGAGATCTCAGTGCACCCCGGCGGCGAACTCATGCCTCCCTTTGGCGTGCTCGACGGCGTGCAGAACGCCACGGTCGAGATGTGTCACACCGTGCCCTACTACTTCTATGGCAAGAACCCCGCCTTTGCGCTGGGCTCTGCGGTGCCCTTCGGCTTCAACGCCCGCCAGATGAACGCCTGGATGATGCATGGCAACGGCCGCAAGCTCATGAACGAGTTCTATGCCGGCTACAACGTCATCAGCTTTGCCGGTGGCAACACGGGCACCCAGATGGGCGGCTGGTACCGCAAGGAAATCAAGACGCCAGGCGACTTCAAGGGCCTGAAGATGCGCCTGGGTGGCGGCCTGGTGGGGGACGTGATGAAGAAGCTGGGGGCCGTGCCCCAGAGCATCCCCGGCGGTGAGGTGTACCAGTCGCTCGAAAAGGGTACGCTGGACGCCGCAGAGTGGGTGGGCCCGTACGACGACCAGAAGCTGGGCTTCAACAAGGTCGCTCCGTTCTACTACTACCCCGGCTGGTGGGAAGGCGGTCCCGAGGTGGACTTCTTCATCAACACCAAGGCCTACGAAAGCCTGTCGGCCGAGAACAAGGCCATCATCGACGCCGCATCGGCCCTGGCCAACTCGGACATGCTGGCCAAGTACGACGCGCTGAACCCTATCGCGCTCAAGCAGCTCGTGGCCGCCAAGACCAAGGTGATGCCGTTCTCGCAGGCCGTGATGGACGCCTCGTTCAAGGCTTCGATGGAAGTCTTTGCCGAGAACGACGCCAAGAGCCCCGAGTGGAAGAAGATCTACGCCGACATGCGCACCTTCCAGCGCGACCAGGTGCTGTGGTTCCGCTTCGCGGAAGCCCGCTACGACATCTTCATGTCGTCGCAAAAGCTGTAAGGCGGAGCGTGCGCGTGCAGGGGGCCGCGGCCTTCTGCGCAGTTCCATCGCTGCCACGGGCTTGCCCGTGGCTTTTTTTTGCCCGCGCGGCTGGGGCCCCGTGCGCCTGCAGACGGGCGGGCGGCCGGCGCCGCAGATGCCTCAGCCTGTGCGCGCTCGGGGGGGCGGCCGCACGGCTGGCAGGGCCATCGAAGACGGGACGTGTAGGGCCCGATGGCAGACCGCCGCCGGCGCGGGGCGGGGGGGGGCGGGTGCCGCTGGGGCGGGGGCGGGGGGGGGCGGCCTGCCGGGGCCCGCGGCCGTCTGCGGCGCACGGCTGGCGCTGTGTCCAGATTCCGCGGCGGGATTTGCACCGCCGACCGCGTTCACACCCGGTTCGTGTTTCGCACCCCGCCCGCGCTCCGGTTCTCGGTGCAGTTCGCAGTCCACCGCGCTGCCGGTGGCGTGCGATGCGCACGCCGGGCGTCTGGCGAAGCCCCGCGGCCCGACCGGAGTTTTAACTGCCAAACAGGCCGTTCGTGCTTACAAGGTAAGCACGAGCAGCTCTATTTTTAATAGCAATCAGCCAAAAGCCGCAGGCCCTGGCACTGCTGCACTGCTGCACTCCGGCACTGCTGCACCGCGGCACCGCGGCACCGCGGCACCGCGGCACCGCGCGGCCGGGGCGGCGCGAAAGCATGGGGATTGCCCACGGAAGGCACAAAAAAGCCCCGCACGGGGCGGGGCTTGGAGCGGGAAGAACCGGGGCGTCAGTTCTTCTTGTCGTTGGCCATCGATTCCTGCAGGGCCTTGAGCGGATCGTCTGCCGCAGCGGGGGCGGGCTCGGTGGTCGACTGGGCACCTTCCAGCGCTGCAGCCGGGTCGACCGGGTCCAGCGGCGGCGGGGCCAGGTCGCCGCCCATGCTTTCGAGCTTCTGCATCAGCTCGGTTTCGCTGATGGCTTCGACCTTCTCCAGGTTGTCCGTCACCAGGCCCGGGAAGGCCATGATCACGCCCACCATGATGAGCTGGATGATGATGAACGCGATCGAGCCCTTGTAGATCTCGGTCGTGGTCACCGCCGGGATGGTGGCGCCTGTCACGCGGTCCTTGTAGTCCTTGCGCGGTGCCACGCTGCGCAGGTAGAACAGCGCAAAGCCGAAGGGCGGCGTGAGGAAGGAGGTCTGCAGGTTCATGGCCAGGATCACGCCGAACCACACCAGGTCGATGCCCATCTTCTCGGCCACGGGCACCAGCAGCGGCACCACGATGAACGCGATCTCGAAGAAGTCGATGAACATGCCCAGGATGAACACCAGCAGGTTCACCACCAGCAGGAAGCCGAGCTGACCGCCCGGGATCTTGTCGAACAGGTGTTCCACCCAGATGTGGCCGTCGGCCGCATTGAAGGTGAAGCTGAACACGGTGGAGCCGATCAGGATGAACAGCACGAACGCGGCAAGCTTGGCCGTGTTGTCCATGGCTTCCTGCATCAGGCCCCAGCTCAGGCGGCGCTTGATCATGGCCAGCACCAGGGCGCCGATGGCACCCATGGCACCGCCTTCGGTGGGCGTGGCCACGCCCAGGAAGATCGTGCCCAGCACCAGGAAGATCAGGATCAGCGGCGGCATGAGCACAAAGGTCACCTGCTCGGCCAGACGCGACAGCAGGCCCATGCGCGTGACGCGGTTGATGATCGACAGCGTCAGCGCGGTCAGCGAGGCAATCGTCATCGACATGATCACGATTTCGTCGCCCGCAGACGGCAGGGAGCGGTCGAGCCAGCGGGTCATCAGCGGGTCGTGCACACGCGACCAGACATAGCCCACGGCGGCGCACAGCACCACCAGGGCCAGCAGCGACTTGTGGCCCGACGCACCGTTGGATTCGCGGTAGATGCGCGCCTCAGGCGGCAGGGCCGGGGCCCAGTGGGGCAGCACGATGGCGATGATCACCACGAACAGCACATACAGGCCCACGAGCATCAGGCCCGGCAGCAGGGCACCGGCGTACAGGTCGCCCACCGAGCGGCCCAGCTGGTCGGCCAGCACGATCAGCACCAGCGAGGGCGGGATGGCCTGCGCCAGCGTGCCCGAAGCGGTGATGGCGCCTGTGGCCAGCACGCGGCTGTAGCCGTAGCGCAGCATGATGGGCAGCGAGATCAGGCCCATGGAGATCACGGCCGCAGCCACCACGCCGGTGGTGGCGGCCAGCAGCGCGCCCACCAGAATCACGGCGATGGCCACGCCACCGCGCAGCGGGCCGAAGATCTGGCCCACGGTCTCCAGCAGGTCTTCGGCCATGCCGGACTTCTGCAGGATGATCCCCATGAAGGTGAAGAACGGAATCGCCAGCAGCGTGTCGTTCTGCATGATCCCGAAGATCCGCAGGGGCAGCGCCTGGAACATCACCGTCGGGAACAGGCCCAGCTCAATGCCCAGCCAGCCAAAGCCCAGGCCGGCGGCGGCCAGCGCAAACGCCACCGGAAAGCCGGTGAGCAGCAGCAGCAGAAGGCCGCCAAACAGCAGCGGCACAAAGTTTTGGGTGAGGAATGTGGTCAGCATGGCTCAGGCCTTTCCAGGAGTGCCGGGCTGGCGCGACTGGGCTTCCAGTTGCGCGGCCAGCTCTGCGGCCAGCCTGGCCTCTTCGTCGTCGTCGCCATGGGCGAGCGGGTCGGGGCCTTGGCCCGTCAGGAAAGCGATGCGCTTGATCAGCTCGGAAGCGCCTTGCAGCATCAGCATGGCAAAGCCCACCGGGATCATCAGGTAGGCGGGCCAGCGGACCAGGCCGCCTGCGTTCTGCGACATTTCGCCCGATTCCCAGGCGCGCATGAACAGCGGCCAGCCCAGGTCCATCACGATCCAGCAAAACGGGAACAGCACCAGCAGAATGCCGAACACATCCACCCAGTTGCGGGCGCGGGCGCTCAGGCGCGACGCGACGAAGTCGATGCGCACATGGGCGTTTTGCAAAAGGCAGTAGCCCGCCCCCAGCAGGAACACCCCGGCGAACAGGTACCACTGGACTTCCAGCAGCGCGTTGGAACTGATGTCAAACGCTTTGCGCACGATGGCGTTTGCCGCGCTGATGACCGTGGTGATCAGGATCAGCCACATGCTGAGTTTGCCCAGCCGTATGCTGATCCAATCCACCCCCTGAGAAAACTTCAGTAACGCCTGCATGGTGTCTCCAAGTCGTAAGGCTGTGGGGTGCTCCTGTCCTCTGGTCAAGGATCAGAGAGCGCTTTGGTGGTAAGGAACGCGGCGATTCTACGGAGCCGCAGACGCTGTTTCTGACGGTAGCGTGACAAGTGGTTTGTGCTTGTCCAGCCTGGCTTTGCTGCTACCGAAAAAGGAGCAATCAGGGTTACTACCGAGGTGCTGTGCCTCGCTTGGGACGCCGGAACGTCCACCACGGCAGCTCGCGGCGAAGGCTGAGCACCTGGCCGCTGGCCGACGGGGCGTAGCCCTCGAGCTGCCGGCACAGCGCGTGCCATGCGGGCTCGGACATCACCTGCCGCAGCCGCTGCATGCCGGGGCTGTCGATCTGGCTGCGCAGGCAGACCAGGTAGTAGCGCTCCTGCACGAGCGGAACAAAGCCGAGCCCGCGGCGGTGGGCGGCCGGGGCAATGCCCAGTGCAACGTCGGCCTGTGCGCTGGCCACGGCCTGCGCGGCGGCATCGTGCGAAGGCTCCACCTGGTCGTAGCCCTGCACATGCCGCGGCAGGTGCCCGGTCGACTGCAGCAGGCTGTCCAGCATCAGCCGGGTACCAGTGCCCAGGGGCCGGTTGCACAGCGTCGCGCGCTGGCGCACCACATCGTTCAGGCTCAGCAGCGACCGGGGGTTGCCTGCGGGTACGATCAGCCCCAGAGCCCGCGTGGTAAAGCCGATCAGCTTGTGCTGGCCGGGTTGCAGCAGCGGACGGTACACCGCTGCGTGCAGCGATGTGGGCGGCGGGGCCACAGGCAGGTGGAAGCCGGCGACCGTACAGCGCCCTTCGTTCAGTGCCCGGATCGCGTCCACGCTGCCCGTGAAGCGGATGTCCAGGTGCACGGCGCTCTCGCGCTGCGGGTCGGCGGCCACGCTGCGCAGCAGCGGCAGCGCATCGTCGTGGCTGGCGTACAGCGGCAGTACGTGGGTGTGCGGGTCGAAGGCCAGGGCCAAGGCGCGCTCCAGCTCGGCCTGCAGGGCCGCAATCTGCGGGGCCAGCCGTGCCTGCGCCTGCTGCTCTGCCCACAGCATCTTGCGGCCAAAGTCGCTCAGTTGCGCGGCCTGTCCTTTGTCCCAGTGCAGCAGTTCGTTGCCCAGTTCCACTTCCCAGCGTTTAAGTGCGCCCCACACATGGCGGTACGACAGCCCGAGCGAGCGGGCTGCGCCCGAGATCGAGCCTTGCTGTGCCACCGCCTTCAGCAACGCGGGCAGTGGGTGGAGCACGGTGCGGGCATCGGAGGCTTCTCGGCCAATCGAGTAGTGGAGCTGGACCCTATGCACGGATATTCATATCGCCGGAGATTGGTGCGGTGCCTACGATAGCGCACCGATGTCCACCTTCACCGAAAGCGCCCAGATGGCGCTCGCGCTCACCCTCTCTGCCGACCCGGTGCTGCTGTCCATCGTGGGGCGTTCATTGGCCGTGAGCGCCACCGCCTGCGCGCTGGCCAGCGGCTTTGGCCTGCTGCTGGGGGCATGGCTGGGGGTTGCGCGCTTTCCCGGGCGAGGCGCAGTGCTGCTGGTGCTCAACACCGCGCTTGCCGTGCCTTCGGTGGTGGTGGGGCTGGTGGTGTATTTGCTGCTGTCGCGCAGCGGGCCGCTGGGGCATCTGGGCTGGCTGTTCAGCTTCAAGGCCATGGTGCTGGCGCAGGCGGTGCTCGTGCTGCCGCTGGTCGCGGCCCTGACCCGGCAGGTGGTCGAAGCCGCCGAGCGCGACCACGGCGAGCAATTGCAGTCGCTGGGCGCAGGGGGTCTGCTGCGCAGTCTGCTGCTGGCCTGGGACGAGCGCCTGGCTTTGCTCATGGTGCTGGTGACGGCCTTCGGGCGTGCGATCTCGGAGGTGGGTGCGGTGATGATCGTGGGCGGCAACATCGACGGCTTCACGCGCGTCATGACCACGGCGATTGCGCTGGAGACCAGCAAGGGCGACCTGCCCCTGGCGCTGGCTTTGGGCCTGGTGCTGCTGGGTGTGGTGCTGCTGCTGCATGCGTTGGTGGGGCTGCTGCGACGATGGGCCTCCCGGGCGGGCGACCGCGGGCTGGTGCCGCAGGTCCTGGCATGAGCACGTCTGCCGCGCCCTGGGTGCGTCTGCACGACGTGGGCCTGCGCCTGGGCCCCGTGCAGGTGTTGGAGAGGATGAACCTCACACTCCACGCCGGCGAACGCGTGGCGCTGATAGGCGCCAACGGCAGTGGCAAGAGTTCGCTGCTGCGGGTGCTGCATGGCCTTGTGCCCCCCACGGCCGGGCGGATTGAGCGCGACACGGGTCTGCGCGAGGCCATGCTGTTTCAGCGGCCCTACCTGTTGCGGGCCTCGGCCCATCACAACGTGGCCATCGGGCTGTGGCTGCGCGGCATGCGCTGGCAGCACGCCCGGCAGACAGCGCTGGCGGCGCTGCACCGGGTGGGGTTGCAGTCCGTCGCCCATCGCAACGCACGCGCTTTGTCGGGCGGCCAGCAGCAGCGCTTGGCGCTGGCGCGCGCCTGGGCGCTGCGGCCCGATGTGCTGCTGCTCGACGAGCCTACGGCCAGCCTGGATCCGCACGCCAAGCGCGAGGTCGAGGCGCTGATGGTCGACTTTGCGCAGGGCCACGGTCAGGCAGGACCACAGCAGCCCATGACCATGGTGTTTTCCAGTCACAACCTGGGCCAGGTCAAGCGCCTGGCCAGCCGGGTGCTCTACCTCGAACGCGGCCGCGTGCTGGCCGACTGCCCGGTGCACGACTTTTTTCAGGGGCCGCTGCCCGAGGAGGCTCGGCTTTTTCTCAAGGGAGAACTCTCATGACGACTTCCGGCCGTTGGGCACTGCACCGAGTGACCATTCGCGCCGTGGCCCTGTCGGGCGCGCTGGCACTGGGCACGGCCGCTGCGCAGTCCATCACCATGGCCTCGACCACCTCTACCGAGCAGTCGGGCCTGTTTGCGCACCTGCTGCCCGCGTTCAAACAGGCGTCTGGCCTGGACGTGAAGGTCGTGGCGTTGGGCACGGGGCAGGCGCTTGACATGGCGCGGCGTGGCGACGCCGACGTGCTGTTCGTGCACGACCAGGAGGCCGAGGAAAAATGTGTGGCCGACGGCTTTTGCGTGCAACGCTTTGCGGTGATGTACAACGACTTCATCCTGATCGGCCCCAAGGCCGACCCCGCAGGCGCGCGCGGCAACGACATCGTGCAGGCGCTGCAAAAGCTGGCCGCGGGCAATGCCCGGTTCATCTCGCGTGGTGACAAAAGCGGCACGCATGCGGCCGAACTGCGCTACTGGAAGCAGGCCAACCTGGACAGCACCAAAGGCAGCGGCTACCGCGAGTGCGGCTGCGGCATGGGGCCTGCGCTCAACATTGCGGCCTCCAGCGGTGCCTATGTGCTCGCAGACCGCGGCACTTGGCTCAACTTCAAGAACCGGGCTGATCTGGCGGTGCTGGTGGAGGGGGACAGGCGCCTGTTCAATCAGTATGGCGTGATGGTGGTGAACGCTGCCAAGCACCCGCATGTCAAGGCGCAGGACGCGCAGAAGTTTGTGGACTGGGTGCTCTCGCCCGCCGGGCAGAAGGCGATTGCCGACTACAAGATCGGCGGCGAGCCCCTGTTCTTCCCCCACGCGCAGCGTTGAACCTAGGCTGAAGCCGCAGGCGCTGCACCCGGCCCTTCAGGTAGGGCGGCCACTTGGCCTTGCGCGCTGCATCCAGCACCGCAAGAGCTTCGTCCAGCAGCAAGCCGGGCTGCGCGGCCAGGGCATCAGCATTTGCGGGCCTGAGCGCCGAGCTTGCGGTACACCGTGGCGCGGCTGATGCCCAGCGCCCGCGCGGCCTCGGCGACGTTGCCCCGGGCGTCTTGAACGGCGCGGCGGATCAGTTCCGTCTCGGTTTCACGCAGCGGCGCAGAGCCCCACGTGCCACCGGTTGGCAGGGGCGCAGACACCCGTGCCGGCTGCGGGGGCTGCGCCTGCGCCTGCAAGCGCAGCCCCGACCACAGCGGCAGGTCGACCACGCCCGGGCGCTGCCTGCGGGCTGCGTCCATCAGCAGCGTCCAGGGCAGGGCGAACAGGTCGCTGGCGTGCAGTGCCGCGCCCGGGGGGCGCAAGGGCATGGGCAGCATTTGGCGGGCGGCGGTGTTGGCACCGGTCACAAAGCCTTCGGCATCCAAGCTCATAAGCCCCACGCCTTCTCCGCCCAGTGCTCCGCCAGGCCAGTTCAGGCGCAGCAGTAGGGCATGCGCCTGGCGACAGACCAGCGCGTCCTCGATGGCGCGGGCTGAGCGTGCGACCAGGTGGCGCAGCTCGGGCCGTTCGGGCACGTCCACGCCGGTCAGGTCGAGCATGCCCATGCAGCGGCCCGCTGGGTCGAACAGCGGAGCCCCGGCGCAGCTGAACGCCGCGTTGTCGTCACAAAAATGTTCGCCCTGGTGCAGCCACACGGGCTGCAATTCCGTGAGTGCCGCGCCGATGGCCGTGGTGCCCACAGCGGCCTCGCTCAGGTCCACGCCTACGCGCCCGATGGCGCGCGCACGCGGGTCTTGCCGATCCACAGGCCCTTGCACATCGACCACGATGCCGTGCGCGTTGGTCAGCATGGCGAAGTAGCGCATACCGGCGGTGGCGCGCGTGAGCTGCTCAATGACCGGACGTGCGGCGGTGATGAGCGCCTGCAGGGCTTCGGTAGCGTCGCGCGCACGGGCGCTGCTCACCGGGGCAAAGCTCACACGCTGGTGGGGCCGCATGCCGGCCTGCAGGCAGCGTTGCCAGGAGCGCACGATCCACGGCTCAATCCCCGCATCGGCCGCGGCCACGCCACCGGCTTGCAGGCACTCGCGCGCACGGGCGATGAGCGTCTGTCGGTGGGCGGCGGCGTCGGACACGATGGGCGCGAGCATCGGGGACTCCCTGACAAATCGGCGCTGCGTGGCAGCGCCCGGAAGGTGTTGCCCTGCATGGTGCACAGATGTGCGCTGCAACATGTTTCATTTTGAGAATATCCGCGCGCTTGCAGGCGCTTTTCAGGGTTGTCCCTAGGGGGCTGGTCGGAGTCGGCTCTCAAGATGCTGAATGCCAATCCAGCCATCCCCGTGCGCAGCACGCCCCCAAGGAGACAGCGAGATGCAAGTGCAGTTCACCGTCAATGGCCGCGCGGCCAGCATCGACGTTCCCCCCAACACCCTGCTGGTGCACGCACTGCGTGAGCACCTGCAACTCACCGGCACCCATGTGGGCTGCGACACCAGCCAATGCGGAGCGTGCACCGTGCACGTCAACGGGCGCGCCGTCAAATCCTGCGCCATGCTGGCCGTGCAGGCCCAGGGGGCCGAAGTGACCACCATTGAGGGCATGGCTGCGCCTGACGGCACCATGCACCCCATGCAGGCGGCGTTCAAGGACTGCCACGGCCTGCAGTGCGGCTTCTGTACGCCGGGCATGGTGATGAGCGCGGTGGACCTGTGCATGCAGCATCCCAACGCCAGCGAGGGTGAGATCCGCGAATTGCTCGAAGGCAACATCTGCCGCTGCACGGGCTACCAGAACATTGTGCGTGCCGTACAGCAGGGCCAGAAGGCCATGGCATCGGCCTGATCCGGAAAGAGGAGAACGACCATGGGTGCATCCGACTTTTCCAAACTGCCGCACATCGGCGAAGCGCTCAAGCGCAAGGAAGACTACCGCTTTCTCACCGGGGCGGGGCAGTACACCGACGATGTGGTGCTGGCCGCCCAATGCCATGCGGTGTTTGTGCGTTCGCCGCACGCCCACGCCGCCATCAAAAGCATCAATGTGGACGCCGCCAAGGCCGCGCCCGGTGTGCTGGGCGTGTTCACCGGTGCGGACGTGGCGGCTGACAACATCAACGGCTTGCCTTGTGGATGGCTCATCACCAGCACGAATGGCGAGCCCATGAAGGAGCCGCCGCATCCCATCCTGGCCCAGGGCAAGGTGCGCTATGTGGGCGACCATGTGGCCATGGTGGTGGCGCAAACGCAGCAGCAGGCGCGCGACGCGGCCGAACTGGTAGAGGTGGACTACGACGTGCTGCCCGCCGTGGTGGCCGTGGCCGATGCGGCGGCGGCAGCCGTGCCCGGCGCGGTGGTGCATGACATTGCGCCCGACAACCACTGCTTCAAGTGGGCGATTGGCGACAAAGGCGCGGTGGACGCGGCCTTTGCCAATGCAGCGCACGTGACCAAGCTCGATCTGGTCAACAACCGCTTGATCCCCAACGCCATGGAGCCGCGTGCGGCCATTGGCAGCTACAGCCGTGCCAACGACGAGTACACGCTCTACGTGAGCAACCAGAACCCGCACGTCGAGCGTCTGTTGATGACAGCGTTTGTGATGGGCCTGCCTGAGCACAAGGTGCGCGTGATCGCGCCCGATGTGGGCGGCGGATTCGGCTCCAAGATCTACCTGTACGCCGAAGATGTGTGCCTGACCTGGGCCGCCAAGAAGCTCAACCGCAACATCAAGTGGGTGGCCGACCGCAGCGAGTCTTTTGTGAGCGACGCGCACGGCCGCGACCACGTGAGCCATGCCGAAATGGCCATGGACAAGGACGGCAAGTTCCTGGCCATGCGCGTGCACACCGACGCCAACCTGGGCGCTTACCTGAGCACCTTTGCCAGCGCCGTGCCGACCATCCTGTACGCGACGCTGCTTGCAGGGCAGTACACCACGCCGCAGGTGTACGTGGAAGTGGACGCCTGGTTCACCAACACCGCCCCGGTGGACGCCTACCGCGGCGCTGGCCGACCCGAGGCCACCTACCTGCTCGAACGCCTGGTCACGCGCTGCGCCTGGGAGATGGGGCTGTCGCAGGACGAGATCCGCAGGCGCAACTTCATCACCAGCTTTCCGTACCAGACGCCAGTGGCGCTGCAGTACGACATTGGCGACTACCACGCGTGCATGGCGCAGGCGCAGCAACTGGCCGACGTGGCCGGCTATGCGGCGCGCAAGGCCGCAAGCGAGGCCAAGGGCCTCAAGCGCGGCATCGGCTACAGCAGCTACATCGAGGCTTGTGGTATTGCGCCGTCGAACATCGCCGGGGCGCTGGGCGCGCGTGCGGGGCTGTTTGAGTGCGGCGAGGTGCGTGTGCACCCCACGGGCAGCGTGACCGTGTTCACCGGATCGCACAGCCATGGCCAGGGCCACGAAACCACATTTGCCCAAGTGGTGGCAGCACGTCTGGGCATTCCGGTGGAGAACGTGGACGTGGTGCACGGCGACACCGGCCGCGTGCCCTTTGGCATGGGCACCTACGGTTCGCGCTCGATCAGCGTGGGCGGCGCGGCCATCATGAAGGCGCTCGACAAGATCGAGGCCAAGTCCAAGAAGATCGCGGCCCACTTGCTGGAAGCCAGCGAAGCCGACATCGACTTTGCGGGCGGTGAATTCACCGTGCGTGGCACCGACAAGAAGATCCCGTTCGCGCAGGTGGCGCTCACGGCTTACGTGCCGCACAACTATCCGCTGGACAAGCTGGAGCCCGGGCTCAACGAAACTGCGTTCTACGACCCGACCAACTTCACCTTCCCCGCAGGCACCTACATCTGCGAGGTGGAGGTGGACCCAGCCACGGGCGTGGTGCGTGTAGACCGCTTCACCGCCGTGGACGACTTCGGCACCATCATCAACCCGATGATCGTCGAAGGCCAGGTGCATGGCGGGCTGGCCCAGGGCATTGGTCAGGCACTGCTTGAAAACTGCGTCTACGACCGCGAAACCGGCCAACTGCTCACCGGCAGCTTCATGGACTACGCAATGCCGCGGGCCGACGATTTTCCAGAGTTCCGCCTCGGCCATGTGTGCACGCCCTGCACGCACAACCCGCTGGGCACCAAGGGCTGCGGCGAGGCCGGGGCCATTGGCTCCCCGCCCGCGGTCATCAACGCCGTGCTCGATGCACTGGCCCCGCTGGGTGTGAAGGACCTGGACATGCCCGCATCGCCCCAGCGCGTGTGGGAGGCCATCCAAAGCGCCAAGGCCTGACGAGGAGGACCCGACCATGTACGCATTCACCTACGAAGCCCCCACTTCCATCGCAGCCGCCGCGCAGCTGGCCGCAGCCGGGGGCAAACCGATTGCAGGCGGACAGAGCCTGCTGCCCTCGATGCGGCTGCGCTTGTCCAACCCCGGGCAACTGGTCGATCTCAACGGCGTGGCCGAACTGACAGGCATTCGCCGCGAGGGCGACGCCAGCGTCATCGGTGCGATGACGCGCCACATGGACGTGGCGCAGAGCGCCGTGGTGCGCGAGGCCATCCCAGGCCTGGCGGGCCTGGCCGCGCACATTGGCGACCGCCAAGTGCGCGCCCGCGGCACGCTGGGCGGATCGGTGGCCAACAACGACCCGGCCGCCTGCTATCCCAGTGCGGTGCTCGGGCTCGGGGCTACCGTCGTCACCCAGCGGCGCGAAATCGCGGCCGACGACTTCTTTGTGGGCATGTACACCACGGCGCTCGAAGAAGGCGAGCTGATCACGGCCATTCGTTTCCCGATCCCGCAGCGCTCCATCTACATGAAGTTCCGCCAGCCGGCCTCGCGCTTTGCGCTGGTGGGGGTGTTCGTGGCGCAGACGGCGGCGGGCGTGCGTGTGGCCATCACGGGGGCGGCCAGTTGCGTATTCCGCCATGCAGAGCTGGAGGCGGCGCTCAATGCGAGCTTCACGCCCGCATCGGCCGCGGCCGTGCGCATCGACGCCAGCGAGCTCAATAGCGACCTCCACGCCAGCGCCGCCTACCGCGCGCAAGTCATCAGCGTGCAAACCCAACGCGCCGTGGCCGCGCTGCTGCAGGGCTGACGCCTGCCCCGTCCCGGTGCGAAAACGCTGCGCCGGCATGGGCATCTAATAGGCTGCTCGTGCTTCATAATCAAGCACGAGCAGCTATCAAAACGATAGCAATGAGCACGACCCAACCTCCTTCCCTGTCCACCGGCGACGGCACTGCGGCGAGTGTGGATGCGCTGATCGCGGCGCTGGAGCGCGTGGGCTACTTTGCCGATCGGCGTCTGGCCACGGCGGTGTTCCTCGCGCTGCGTCTGCAGCGCCCGCTGCTGCTGGAAGGCGAACCCGGCGTGGGCAAAACGGCGCTGGCCCAGGCGCTCTCGCAGGTGCTGGGCCGCCCGCTGATCCGACTGCAGTGCTACGACGGGCTGGAGCTGCGCGAAGCCCTGTACGAGTGGAACTACGCTGCCCAACTGCTGCACCTGCGCCTGGCCGAGGGACAGGGCGGGGCCGACGCCAGCGCGCTGGAGCGTGAGTTGTACCAGGCCCGCTACCTGGTGCGCCGTCCGCTGCTGGAGGCGCTGCAGGCTCCTGCACCCGGCGCAGTGCTGCTGATCGACGAGGTGGACCGCGCCGACGAGCCCTTCGAAGCGTTCTTGCTCGAATACTTGGGCGAATACCAAGTGTCGATCCCTGAGCTGGGTACGGTGCGGGCTGCCCACCCGCCCGTCACGCTGCTCACCAGCAACCGCACGCGCGACCTGCACGACGCCGTCAAGCGCCGCTGCCTGTACCACTGGCTCGACTACCCCGAGCGCGAGCGCGAACTGGCCATCGTGCGCGCAGGTGCCCGGAGCGGCCGAGGCCCTGTCGGCCCAGGTGGCTGATTTCGTGGCCCGCCTGCGCAGCCAGCCCTTTGCCAACGCCTTCCAGCGCGCACCCGGCGTGGCCGAAAGCGTGGAATGGGCCAAGGCCCTGGTTGCGCTCGACACTTTGCAGGTGGACCCCGAGGTGGTGCAAGACACGGCGGGCATCCTGTTCAAGCAACGCGAAGACGTGGCCGCGCTCACGCACACACTCACGGCGCAACTGCTTGCGCCACAGGAGGGCTGAGGTGCCCGAGCAGGCCCCGGCCGCTGACCTGCGCAGCGCCCCCTCTGCGCACGCCCTGGGCGATGCGCGCCGTGGCAAGCTGGCCGACAACCTCACCGGCTTTGGCCGTGCGCTGCGCCGCGCGGGCTTGCCGGTGGATGCGGCCCGCATCGCGCTGGCCCAGCAGGCCCTGCAGTGCGTGGCGCTGCGGCGCGACGACGTGGCCGCAGCGCTCGAAGCCGTACTCGTCTCGCGTGAGCAGGATCGGGGGGTGTTCCGCGAACTGTTTGCCGCGTACTTCCGCAACCCCGACCTTGCACAAAAGCTGCTGGCGCAGATGCTGCCCAGCGCCCAGGCCCCGGCTGCGCCCAGCCCGCGCCGCCCGCGCGTGGCCGAGGCCCTGGCCCCGGTGCGCGCGGCCCGGCAATCGGCACCGCCTGCGGCCGAGATCCCGGTGGAACTCGATGCCGCCATGACCGCCAGCGACCGCGAGCGGTTGCGCCAAGCCGACTTTCAGCAATTGAGCGCTAGCGAATACCGGCTGGTCGAGCGCCTGGCGCGCGAGCTGCCCCTGCCACTGCCCGAATACGCCGCCCGTCGCCGCAGCCCGGGTGCCCGAGGCAGCGTGCCCGATTGGTCCGCCCTGCTGCGGCGCAGCCTGCGCCACGGCGGCGAATGCCTGGAACTGCCCCGCCGCACGCGCCGCAGCCTGCCGCTGCCCCTGTTGGTGCTGGTCGATGTGTCGGGCTCCATGGAGCGCTACAGCCGCCTGCTGCTGTCCTTTCTGCACGCGGCGACGGCTCCGGGACGCGCCGGAGCCCCGCGCGGCCTGCGGCGCGACGTGATGGCCTTCGGCACCCAGCTCACCGACCTGACCCCGGCGTTTGCTCTGGCCGACACAGACGCCATGCTGCTGCAGGCCGCGCGCAGCCTGCCCGACTTTGGCGGCGGCACCCGGCTGGGCGAGAGCCTGGCTGCGCTGCGCATGCGCCATGCCCGCCGCCTGGTCGGCCGTCGCACCCTTGTGCTGGTGGTGAGCGACGGCCTTGACACCGGCACACCAGAGGCGCTGGCACAGGAGCTTGTCTGGTTGCGCCGCCATTGCGCGCGGCTGGTGTGGCTCAACCCGCTGCTGCGCTTTGACGGCTACGCGCCCAGCGCGCGCGGGGCCGCAGCCCTGCACCGCGCCTGCGACGCCATGCTGGCCGTGCACAACCTGTGCAGCCTGCAGGCGCTGGCCGAGCACCTGGCGCAACTGCTGCGCAGCGCGCCGCGCGCACTGGCTTCAGCCGGCGCTGCGCGTGCGGCGCTCTGCTGAATCCCCTGTTTCACCCATCGCTGTTCAAGGAACCCCCACCATGGAAATGCAAGCCAGCCGCACTCTGGCCGTGTCGCAACAGCAGGCCTGGAACGCACTCAACGACCCCGAGGTGCTCAAACAATGCATCCCCGGCTGCGACAAGGTTGAGACCACGGGCGAGAACCAGTACACCGTAGGCATGGCACTCAAGATCGGTCCGGTGTCGGCCAAGTTCGCGGGCAAGATCCAGCTCTCCGACATTGCGCCGCCCGAGCGTTACACCATCGCGTTTGACGGGCAGGGCGGCGTGGCCGGTTTTGGCAAGGGCCAGGCGCAGGTTCGGCTCGAACCGCTGCCCGACGAGCCGCCCGGTCAGGCGCGCTGCGAATTGCACTACACCGTGCATGCCACGGTGGGCGGCAAGATCGCGCAACTGGGCCAGCGCCTGATCGACGGTGCCGCCAAGGGCATGGCCGAGGACTTCTTCAAGCGCTTCGACGACCGTATGCGCGAGCAATATCCGCCATTGCCGGTGCCCGAAGCCTTGCCTGCCGCGGCAGAGGAGCCCCCCGCGCCCGACGGAGATGCGGTGGCCGCCCCTGCGCCTGCCCCAGCCGCCGCAACACCCGGCGGCATTCCCGCCTGGGGGTGGGTGGCGGGTGCGGCTGTGCTGGTGGGCTTGGTGCTCTGGCTGCGCTGACGGCCAGCGATCGGAGTTGCCCATGGAAAACCTCGACGTGACCGTGTTGCGCACGCTGCTGCGTTGGCGCACCGCAGGCCGCCGCGCTTTGCTGGCCACCGTGGTGCGCACCTGGGGCTCATCGCCGCGGCCGGTGGGCTCCATCATGGCCTTGTGTGAAGACGGTGCCGTGGTGGGTTCGGTGTCGGGCGGCTGTATCGAAGACGACCTGATCGACCGCCACACCCGCGCCTGGGCAGGCCCGGCCAGCGCGGCCGACAGGGGGCTTGCACACCGCATCCCCAGCGGGCCGCCCAGCTTTGTGAAGTACGGCGTGACGGCCGACGAGGCGCATCGTTTTGGCCTGCCCTGTGGTGGCACGCTGGAGCTGCTGCTTGAATACGACCCCGACCCGCAGGGGCTGGCTGCGCTGGTCACGGCGCTGGGCGAAGGCCGATTGATGCAGCGCAGCGTGCGCCTGGCCGACGGACAGGTCACGCTCACCCCCGCGCAGGCACCAGCCGACCTGGTGCTCACGCCCGAGCAGCTCACCAACACCTTTGGGCCCGAATACCGCATGCTGCTGATTGGAGCCGGGCAACTCACCGAGTACCTGGCCACCATGGCGCTGTTCAGCGGCTTTGCCGTGACGGTGTGCGACCCGCGCGAAGAGTACAGTCGGGCCTGGAATGTGCCAGGCGCAACCCTCACGCGCGAGATGCCCGACGACGTGGTGCTCTCGTTCCGACCCGACCGCCGCACCTGCGTGGTGGCGCTCACGCACGACCCCAAGCTCGACGATCTGGCGCTCCTGGAGGCACTGCAGACCGAGGCTTTTTATGTGGGTGGCATCGGTTCTCGCCGCAACAACGAGGCGCGCCGCGCTCGCCTGATCGAGCATTTCGGCCAGACCGAGGCCAGCCTGCAGCGCCTGCGCGGCCCGATCGGCATCTACATTGGCAGCAAGACGCCTCCTGAGATTGCCGTGAGCGTGATGGCCGAGATCCTGGCCGTGAAGAACGGTGTGACGTTGCCGCGCGACATGGCCGTGGCCGAGGCCAAGAACGTGCGCGATGGCGGGCCGGTACTGTCCGGGCCGGTGTGTGGCGTGGGCTGAGCTGCGGCCTCAGTGGCGCGCAGCGCCGTCCGCTGGCGGCTCGCGTGCGGCCAGCCGCGCCTGTACATGTTGCAGCAAGCCGGCGCAGGCGTCTTCGATCAGGTCCAGCACCTGCTCGAAGCCAGCCGCACCGCCATAGTACGGATCGGGTACGACGGGGCTGTCGGACTGCAGGCAGAACTCGGTCAGGCGACGCAAGCGGCCTTCGCGCCCCGGCGGACACAGTTCCTGCGCCAGCGCCAGGTTGTCCCAATCCATGGCCAGAACGAGGTCGAAGCGCTCGAAGTCCTCGGGCACCAGTGCACGCGCGCGCAGATCATGCAGCCGGTAGCCGCGGCGTTCGGCATGGGCCTGGGCGCGGCGATCGGGCGGCTCTCCGACGTGGAAGTCGTGCGTGCCCGCCGAATCCACCTGCACCCGCTCTGCCAGCCCTCGCGCCTGCACCATCGAACGGAACACGCCGTGGGCGGTGGGACTTCGGCAGATGTTGCCCATGCACACAAACAGCACCGCGTAATTCGCACCCGTTTCCGTCATAGCTTTCGTCATGGCTTTCGTCATGGCCGATGACTCTGGCGTTTACAGCGACTGCAGCACGGGGCCGCCCTTGGCAATGGCCCGTTGGTAGGCCGGGCGTGCCTGCATGCGCTGCAGATAGCCGACCACATGCGGGTAGCTGGGGCCGGGGGGGCGCCGCGACAGCGCAGCTTCGACGGCAAAGCTCATTTGAAAGTCGGCCATGGTGATACGGTCGCCTGCAAACCAGGTGTGGCGCGACAGGTGCTCGTTCATGAAGGAGAGCGCGGTTTCTACGTTGGGGTCGATCAGCTTCTCTTGCACGCGTGCGCACAGCGTCCGGGCGATGGGCCGCACGAAAAAGGGCATGGGCTGGCGCGGGATGCTCATGAACACCAGCTTCATCACCAGCCAGTTCATTAGCGAACCTTCCGCGTAGTGCATCCAGAAGCGGCACTCTCGGTGCTCGGCAGAGCCTGGCTCTGGGGTCAGGTGTGCGAGTTCGCCCGTGCGTGCGGCACCATAGCGCTCGGCCAAGTATTCAATGATGGCCCCCGACTCCGCAATCACCGCATCACCTTCGGTGATCACGGGCGACTTGCCCAGTGGGTGGACGCGCTTGAGTTCTGCCGGCGCCAGACGGGTCTTGGGGTCGCGCCGGTACACCCGGATGTCGTAGGGCACACCGAGTTCTTCGAGCAGCCAGAGGATCCGCTGCGAACGGGACGCTTCAAGGTGGTGGACGGTGATCATGAAAAGCGGGTGGTATGGAAAGGTTCAGGGCGTCGTCTTTGGCAAGGGGCGCTCAGGCGTTCTTTCAGCCTCGAAACGGCAGTTGGGCGCGGCCTCTGGGGTCTCTGCAGCGGTCGCCAGCGCGCTGTCAGCCAGGCGGTCCAGGGGTAGCAGTGCCGTGGCCAGGCCACGGGTGCAACGCCGCCTTGCGCCAGAAGGTCCAGCGCCTCGCCCACGGTCTCGCAGATGAGGCGTTCGACGGCGGACTCCTGCAGCGCCAGGGCCATGAATCGGCGGATGGAGGGGGCATCCTCCCGCAGTACGCGGGGCACGGAGGTCATGCCACTGCAGGCGTGCGGGGCGCCAGACTTGCGGCCAGCGCGGCGGGCAACTCGGCCACGAGTTGCGGCCTGTGGATGACCGTAACGCCTTGCAGCGCAAAGGCGTAGGGCTCGCGTTGCGCGGCATCGAGCGAGGTCACGACGACCAGGCGGCTGCGCGCAAACTGCGGATGCGTTCGCAGCGTGGTGATCAGGGTCGCGCCGTCGATGCCTGGCAGCAGAATGTCCACGATCAGCACATCGGGCTGGAACTGGCCATACATGGCCAGGCCGCTGATGCCATCGTGCGCGATCTGCAAATCGACCTGCGGGAAACGCTGGCGCATCAGCAGCGCCACCAGGTTTTGGAAGTGGACAGAATCCTCGATCAACAGCACGCGTGGGGACGGCATGTCTGCCGCTGCATTGGCGCGACGTGTCGGCTCTGCTGGCATGCGCCGCGCTTGGGTGCCGCCTGCCGCGCGCGTCTGGATCCATCGCTCCACCGATTCGCGTGAGATGCGGCGGTGGCCCCCCGGCGTTTTCCATGCCTGCAGCTCCTGACGGTCTACCAACAGTTGCACCGAGCGCACAGCCAATCCGAGCATGCTGGCAACCTCCAGGGTCGTGTAATGTCCCAGAACGCGGGGGCTGGCGAGAGAGTTTTCAGATTTCATGTCTTGCGCATTTTTCCTTGATTGATTTTTCAGGGAAAGAAATTGCATTTGACATTTGTGATGAATGTGGTGGAGTTATGCGCTGACATCATCGGCGCTGGACACCTTCACCTCAAGTGTTTTTTGTCTTCCGTTTAGCGAGACCGTCATGAAGAAGGTCCGCAGCGTGCAAGGCCGCACGGACATTCGCAAGCAATTCAACCTAGGAGCCTGTCGGACTTGGGAATCGTCGGGGCTCCATGTCGTTTCGTGTGGAAA
>JBKBUN010000307.1:0-500 GCA_046289925.1 Burkholderiaceae bacterium
GCGACGATTACGTCTACGGGAAAGGGCGCTTCGGTTCGGCCGAAGCGCCCTTTTTCTTGTTCTGTCTCTTGTTCGGATTGGAGTCCGCCATGGCGAACGCTCCCAAGGTCTTCATCGACGGCGAAGCCGGCACCACTGGTCTGCAGATTCGTGAGCGCCTGATCGGCCGCACCGATCTGCAACTGATCTCGATCGATCCGGACAAGCGCAAGGACGCCGACGCGCGCGCCGAGATGCTCAATGGCGCCGACGCCGTGATCCTGTGCCTGCCGGACGACGCGGCCAAGGAAGCCGTGTCGCTGGTCTCCAACCCCGACACCGTGGTCATCGACGCCTCGACGGCCTACCGGACCGCCGAGGATTGGGCCTACGGCTTCGCCGAGCTGGATGGCGAGCAGCGCGGCAAGATCGCCAGGTCCAAGCGGATTTCGAACCCGGGCTGCTATCCCACGGGCGCGTTCGCGCTGACGCGGCCGCTGGTGACGGCCGGTATCCTGCCG
>JBKBUN010000030.1:0-23411 GCA_046289925.1 Burkholderiaceae bacterium
GGGCCAAAAGACGGTGAAAAATGGACCGCTGCGGCCCATTTGCAGCCGACGATTCCCAAGTCCGACAGGCTCCTAGGGTCATACGCATGTCATCCCGCCGGACTACGCTGCGAGGCCGCTCACAGTCTTGTCATGCCGCCATGTCATCCTTCCAAGTCCTGCTGCTCAACCGGCTCCTGAGTCCCGCGGCGCATCGTGGGGCAGGCCCTGTGGCCCAGTTGCTGCGCCAGCAGGGGCTGCGGTGTGTGTACCAACCGATGGCCGACCTGCGCTCCGGGAACATCTACGCTCACGAGGCGCTGGTGCGCGGACCCGAGGGCACCGCGCTGCACACGCCAGACGCCCTGCTCGCGCAGGCCCGTACCGAGGGCCTGTTGCACGACTTTGAAATCGCCTGTGTGGTGCAGGCGCTGCAAGGCTGGGCGGCGCTGCAGGTCCCGGGACGGCTGTTCATCAACATCAGCGCCGATGCGCTGGCGCACGCCATGCGCCTGTGCCCGCCGGGAACGCTGGGCGCGGTGCTCCGGCGCCATGGCCTGCAACCGCGCATGCTGGTGTTCGAACTCACCGAGCACGATCGGGTTGGCGATTTTCAGCAACTGAACCTAGCGCTGCGCGAGGTGCATGCCGCCGGGGCGCGCGTGGCGCTGGACGACTTTGGGGACGGGCGCTCCAGCCTGCGCCTGTGGTCGGAGGTGAAGCCCGACTACGTGAAGATCGACAAGTACTTCATCCACTCCATCGCCGACCACCCGGCGCGGATGCAGATGGTGCAGGCCATCAAAGGCATCGCCGACGTGTTCGGCACGGCCCTGGTGGCCGAAGGCATCGAAACGCGTGAAGACCTGCACGCGCTGCGCGATCTGGAGATCCCATACGGCCAGGGTTGGCTGATCGGGCGTCCGGACGCTGCGCCCCACAGCCATATCGCAGGTGCAGCGCACGATGTGCTGCAAGACCAGCGCGTGGCCGTGCTGCCGCATCTGGGCCAGGCGGCTCGGCCGGGCATTTTGCGCAGCCTGTTGCGCCTGCACGCCCCGACGGTGACGCCACACACCCCCAACGATGCGGTGGCGGCGCTCTTTTACCAACATGCAGATCTGCACGCGGTGGCGGTGGTCGAAGGCGCGCGGCCTGTGGGGCTCATCAACCGTCAGCAGTTCATGACGCACTACGCCACGCTCTACTTTCGCGAAGTGCACGGCCGCAAACCCTGCCTGCAACAGGCCAACACGGCCGCGCGCGTGGTCGAGATCGATTGCGATGTGGACCAGCTGGTGGGCATTCTCACATCGCAAGACCAGCGCTACCTGCGCGACGGCTACATCGTCACCGAGAATGGCCGCTACGTGGGCCTGGGCACCGGCGACGAACTGGTGCGTGCCGTGACCGAAGCCCGCATCGAGGCCGCGCGGCACGCCAACCCGCTGACCTTTCTGCCCGGCAACATTCCCATCAGCCTGCACCTGCAGCGCCTGCTGGACAGCGGCGCGCCCTTTGCAGCCTGCTACGCCGACCTGAACCACTTCAAGCCCTTCAACGACCACTACGGCTACTGGCGGGGCGACGAGATGATCCGCTGCGCCGCGCGCATCGCCACCGCCCACTGCGACCCGCGGCGCGACTTTGTAGGCCATGTGGGCGGAGACGATTTCATGTTGCTGTTCCAGAGCCCGAACTGGCAACAACGCTGCGAACACATTGCCGCGCAGTTTGCGCTGGAGGCGGCACAACTGCACGACGAGGAGGCGCGCAGCCAAGGCGGCATCGTGGCAGAAGACCGGCACGGCGTGCAGCGGTTCTTTCCGCTGGTCACGCTGTCGATCGGGGCCGTGCCGGTGGCACCGGGGCGCTTTACACGCGCCGAAGATGTGGCCCATGTGGCGGCCGCCGCCAAGCGCCGCGCCAAAGCCGCAGCCTCGCCCGTGGTCGTGTGCCTGCCCGATGAGAGGGCCTGGCCTGCTGCGCAGGTGCGCGTTGCCTGAGGGGCCGCAGGGGCTGCGGCCGCCCGAGCTCACGGCGGCTCAAGGCGTGGTCGGGGCCCCGGCCTGGAACCACCGGCCGATCAGCGCACGCTCGGCGTCGGTGATGCCGGTGGCGTTGTTCATGGGCATGAGCTTGGTCACCACCACCTGCTGGTAGATGGCTTGCGCATGCTGGCGCACGGCCGCGTCTGAATCGACGCGCAGGTTCTTCATCTGCACCTGCTGGCCGTGGCACTGGTAGCAGCGCTGCTCCAGCACAGTGCGCACAGCCGCATAGTCAGAACCGGAGCTTGTGCTTGTTACTGCTTGCGCTGCCGCTATCGATTCAGTAGCACCTGCCGCTGCGACCGGCGCTGGGTCTGGACGCATCCACACGGCCGTGGCCAGGATCACCAACACGCCCACCAAGGCGTAGGGCCAGGGATGCGCATTGCGGCCCAGCTTGTAGCCGTGGCGCATGACGAAAAACTGCCGGATCGCAGCGCCCGCAAACATCATGAGAATGAGCACCAGCCAGTTCTGCGGATGGCTCCAGAGAAAGCTGTAGTGGTTGGACAGCATGGCAAACAGCACCGGCAGCGTGAAGTAGGTGTTGTGCACGCTGCGCTGTTTGCCGCGCTTGCCGTGGATCGGGTCTACCGGCGCGCCGGCCTGGATGGATGCCACCACCTTGCGCTGGCCCGGAATGATCCAGAAGAACACGTTGGCGCTCATGGCCGTGGCCATCATCGCGCCCACCAGCAAAAAGGCCGCACGCCCTGCAAACCAGTGGCAGGCCAGCCAGGAGGCGATGCACACCAGCCCGAACACCAGCGCGCCCACGATGGCATCGCCGTTCTTGCGCTGGCCGAATACCCGGCAGATCGCGTCGTACAGCAGCCAGAACACCACCAAAAACGCCAGCGCCACGACGATCGCCTGTGAAGGCGACCAATCCATGCGCGACTTGTCGATCAGATAGGTGCTGGCGCTCCAGAGGTACGACACCGTGAACAGCGCGAAGCCGCTGAGCCAGGTGCTGTAGCTTTCCCAGTAAAACCAGTGCAGGTGCCCGGGCAACTTGGGCGGCGAGACATTGAACTTGACCGGGTGATAAAAGCCACCGCCGTGCACGGCCCAAAGCTCACCGCTCACGCCCTGGCGCTTGAGGTCTTCGTCCTGGGGCGGCGTGAGGCTGCTGTCCAGAAAGACGAAATAGAACGACGAGCCCACCCAGGCAATGGCGGTGATGACATGGAGCCACCGCAACAGCAGGTTGGCCCAGTCGAGAAGATAGCTTTCCATAGTGTTCTCAACCTTGCAGCGACCGTGGGGCCGCCTGCACACAACCTGCTCACCACTGCGGGCGCTCTGAGCAGTTGACGAGGGCCGCGCACCAGGGCGTATGGCACGCCGGGGCACCGCTGCGACCCATGACCGCACCGTCAGGCTGTGCCCGCAGTACGGTTCACACAAAGTGTATGCAAGAACGGTTTCTGCGACCAGCCCGAGGGCTTGGCAGCAGGGCCGGACTTACCCTGAGAGCCCCCCTTGTACCATGCGCGCCGAGCGGCGCAGCAGCAGTTGCGCGACCACCGCGGCCGCGATCACCGCAGGCTCCTTGCCGGTGATGCCGGGCAAGCCAATGGGGCAGGTGATGTGGGCAAGCTCTTCAGGCGCAAAGCCGCGCTCGGCCAGGCGGCGCGAAAACGTCGCCCATTTGGTGCGGCTGCCGATCAGCCCCACAAAAGGCAAATCGCCCTGCTGGCGCTGGCGGCGCAGGCAGGCAGCCACGATGTCCAGGTCCTCGGCATGGCTGAAGCTCATGACCAGCACCTCGGAGCCTGCGGGCAGGTCTTGCACCGCATCGTGCACCGGCTCCGAGACTTCGGTGCTCACGTGTGCAGGCAAGTCGGGGGCAAAAATGCCGTCGCGGCTGTCCACCCAACGCACGGCATAAGGCAAGGGGGCCAGCGCGCGTACCAGCGCATGGCCCACATGCCCGCCGCCAAACAGCGCCAGCGGCGACAGGCCCTGCCCCAGCCGCTCGGCCAGCGCGGGCAGATCGTGCGCCGTGACCACGTCGTACGTCAGATGCACCACGCCACCGCAGCATTGCCCCAGGCTGGGGCCGAGCGCGTAGCGTGCCGTGCGCGGGCCGCTGCGCCCGGCCAGGCGGGCACGGGCTTCGGCCAGGGCTTCAAACTCCAGATGCCCGCCGCCAATGGTGCCGATGCTGCGCTCCGGCAGCACGGCCATCCAGGCCCCACGCTCCCGCGGCACCGACCCTTGGGTAGACTCCACACCCACCAGGCATACAGGCCCTGTGGCCAGGGCCACCTGCAAATCTGTCCAATCGCTCACCTTACGTGCTCCCTTGCCCTGCGCCTCAGGCCCGTGCGCACCCGGCATGACCGCATACGGGGTGCGCACCGTGGCCCGATACAAGACCATGACGCATTCTGCCGACCCGCCGCCGTCCTTCTCGCGCACCCAGCGCTTTCTGGCCCCTTTGCTGGCGGCCGTGGCGGCACTCGTGTCCGCCTGCAAATCGGCACCTGAGGCACCGCCCCCACCCATGGACAGCCGCAGCCCCGGTGCCGATGTGCCACCCGCGACCGGCCCGGTGTCCGCAGCCCAGGGCTCGGCCCGCCAGTCGGTGGCGACCACGCCCCGCGCCTATCGGCAGGACGCTGCCACGCACCTGTACAGCTTGAACGCCCAGCGCATCTACCAGGGCAAGCTGCCCCCCATGCTCTACGCCATCGGCGTACTGGAGGTGGACATCGACCGCACAGGCCGCGTGACGCGCCTGCACTGGCTGCGCGCGCCGCGCCATGCGCCCGAGGTGGTGGCCGAGATCGAACGCACAGTGCGTGCAGCGGCGCCGTTTCCGGTGCCAGCCCGCATGGGGCGCGTGACCTATACCGACACCTGGCTGTGGGACAAGAGCGGGCATTTCCAGCTCGATACGCTCAGCGAAGGTCAGCATTAGCCGTTGACGCTGCCGGCTCAGGAGCCACGGTAGGTTGAATAGCTCCAGGGGCTGACCAGCAGCGGCACATGATAGTGCTGGCTAGCGTCGGCAATGCCGAAGTCAATGTGCACCCGGTCCAGGAAGGGCGGCTCGGGCAATTGCACGCCGCGCTGGCGGAAATACGCCGCCACGTCGAAGCTCAGGCGGTAGGTGCCGGGTCGCAGGCTGGCGTTGTCGTACAGCGGGCCATCGGGGTTGCGCCCGTCGTGATTCAGCACAAAGCTGCGCACCAGCGTGGCCTGGCCAGCAGCGTCGGTCTGGTACAGCGTGACCGCCATGCCCGCCGCAGGCGTGCCGTGCATGGTGTCCAGAACGTGGGTACTCAAGCCCATAGGCAGTCTCCTGAATCGCACCCGGGAATCGGGCATCCGTGTCGACCAAAAGTGTATACACTTTTGGTCGATCCGTACTATCATGCCTTTATGGAATCCTCGTCCACCAGCACCATTGTCGAGGCGCTGACGCGCGCCATCGTCGAGCACCGGCTTCAGCCGGGCACCAAGCTGGCCGAGCAGAAGCTGGCCGACCATTTTGGTGTGTCGCGCACGCTGGTGCGCCAGGCCCTGTTCCAGCTCGCACAGAACCGCCTCATCACCCTGGAGCCCTCACGCGGCGCATTCGTGGCGGCCCCTTCGGTGGAAGAAGCACGCCAGGTGTTTGCCGTGCGCCGCATGCTCGAAACCGAAATGACCCGTGCCTTCGTGCGCGCGGTCACGCCCGCCAAGATCAAGGCGCTCAAGGCCCATGTGGCCGCCGAGAAAGCCGCCATGGGCGGTGCCAGCGCCAGCAGCCGCAACGAGCTGCTGGGCGACTTCCATGTGCGCATGGCCGAACTCATGGGCAACGAAGTGCTCGCGCAGATGCTGGGCGACCTGGTGTCCCGCTGCGCACTGATCACGCTGATGTACCAGTCGGCCAGCGCCGCCGAGCATTCGCATGAAGAGCACGCCGAAATCGTGGCGGCGCTGGCCGCACGCGACGAAGAGCGCGCCGTGGCGCTGATGCAGGACCACCTGGCCCATGTGGAGGCCAGCCTGACCTTCGACCGCAAGCGCCCGGCCAGCGATCTGGCCCTAGCGCTTGCCCCCGTCACGCCCTGAAGGAGCAACGCCCCATGGTCTACGACACCACCCTGCCCTACCCGCGCGACCTGGTCGGCTACGGCCGCATGCCCCCGCACGCCCAATGGCCCGGCGGCGCGCGCATTGCGGTGCAGTTTGTGCTCAATTACGAAGAAGGCGGCGAAAACGCCACGTTGCATGGCGACGCCGGCTCGGAACAGTTTCTCTCCGAGATGTTCAACCCCGCCAGCTATCCCGATCGGCACATGAGCATGGAGAGCATCTACGAATACGGATCACGCGCCGGGGTGTGGCGCCTGCTGCGAGCGTTTGAAAAGCGCCAGCTGCCACTGACGGTGTTTGGCGTTGCGACGGCGCTGCAGCGCCACCCGGACGTGACCCGGGCCTTTGTGGAGCTGGGCCATGAGATCGCCTGCCACGGCCTCAAGTGGATCCACTACCAGAACGTGCCCGAAGACGTGGAGCGCGCGCATATGGCCGAGGCCATGGCGATCGTGCAACGGCTGACCGGCCAGCGCGCGCTCGGTTGGTACACGGGACGCGACAGCCCCAACACCCGCCGCCTGGTGGCCGACTATGGCGGCTTCGAATACGACAGCGACTACTACGGCGACGACCTGCCCTTCTGGATGAAAGTGCGCAAGAGCGACGGCAGCGTGGTGCCGCAGCTCATCGTGCCCTACACCCTGGACTGTAACGACATGCGCTTTGCGCTGCCCCAGGGCTATTCGCACGCCGACCCGTTCTTTCAGTACATGAAAGACACGTTCGACGTGCTGTACGCCGAAGGCGACCCCAACGGCGACAACGCGCCCAAGATGATGAGCGTGGGCATGCACTGCCGCCTGCTGGGCCGTCCCGGTCGCATCACGGCGCTACAGCGCTTTCTGGACCACATCGAGCGCCATGCCGACGTATGGGTCTGCCGCCGCCTCGACATCGCACAGCACTGGAAGCGCGTGCACCCATTCCCCTCTGCAGCCACCGCCACGGGCACGACTCCATGACCACTCTGACCCTCGCCCAACTCAACGAGGCACCACTGGCCCAGGCCCTGGCTTGGCTGGACGGCACCTACGAACATTCGCCCTGGATTGCCGAGCGCGCGCTGGCCCAGCGGCCGTTTCGCTCGCTCGCGCAACTGCGCCAGGCACTGGTGCAGGCGGTGCGCACCGCCAGCACCGAAGAGCAACTCAGCCTGATCCGCGCTCACCCCGAGCTGGCGGGCAAGGCCATGGTGAGCAAGACGCTCACGGCCGAGTCCACCTGCGAGCAGCACAGCGCAGGCCTGACCGAATGCACGCCCGAGGAGTTTGAGCGCCTGCAGCAGCTCAACCGCGACTACAACGCGCGCTTCGGCTTCCCGTTCATCCTGGCTGTGCGCGGCCCGCGGGGCACGGGCCTGTCCAAGCAGGCCATCATCGCCACCTTCGCACGCCGGCTGGAGAACCATCCCGAATTCGAGCTGGCCGAGGCGCTGCGCAACATCCACCGCATTGCCGAAATCCGCCTGGCCGACAAGTTTGGCGAGCAGCCCGAGTGGGGCAACCAAGTGTGGGACTGGCACGAAAAGCTGGCCGAGCATTCCGACCCGGGTTTTGCCGAGAAGGGCCAGCTCACCGTCACCTACCTGACCGACGCGCACCGCGCCTGCGCACAGCGCATCAGCCACTGGATGCGCGACTGCGGCTTTGACGAAGTGGCCATCGACGCGGTGGGCAACGTGGTGGGCCGCTACCACCCGGCCTCCGGCAGCCGGGGCCGCTACCTGATGACCGGCTCGCACTACGACACCGTGCGCAACGGCGGCAAGTACGACGGCCGCCTGGGCATCTTCGTGCCCATGGCCAGCGTGCGCGCGCTGCACCAGGCGGGCAAGCGCCTGCCATTCGGCATTGAAGTCGTGGCCTTTTCGGAAGAGGAAGGCCAGCGCTACAAGGCCACCTTCCTGGGCTCGGGCGCGTTGATCGGCGACTTCAACCCCGCCTGGCTCGACCAGAAGGACGCCGATGGCATTCCGATGCGCAGGGCCATGGAGCAGGCCGGACTGTGCATCGACGACATTCCGAAGCTGCGACGCGACCCCGCGCAGTACTTGGGTTTCGTCGAGGTGCACATCGAGCAGGGGCCGGTGCTCAATGAGCTGGACTTGCCACTCGGCGTGGTCACCTCCATCAATGGCAGCGTGCGCCTGCTGTGCGAGATGATCGGCACCGCCAGCCATGCAGGCACCACCCCCATGGACCGCCGCCGCGACGCCGCCGCGGGCGTGGCCGAACTGGCGCTGTACGTGGAACAACGCGCCAGCCAGGACGGCGACTCTGTGGGCACCATCGGCCTGCTGAACGTGCCGGACGGTTCGATCAACGTGGTGCCAGGCCGCTGCCAGTTCTCGCTGGACCTGCGCGCACCCACCGACGCGCAGCGCGACGCGCTGGTGCGCGACGTGCTCGACGCGCTGGACCGCATTGCAAATCGCCGAGGGCTGCGCTACACCGTCGAAGAAACCATGCGCGCCGCCGCCGCACCCAGCCATGCGGGCCTGCAGCACCACTGGGAGCGCGCCGTGGATGCGCTGGGCCTGCCGGTGTTTCGCCTGCCCAGCGGCGCGGGGCATGATGCGATGAAGCTCCACGAAATCATGCCCCAGGCCATGCTGTTCGTGCGCGGGCAGAACGCGGGCATCAGCCACAACCCGCTCGAATCCACCACCAACCACGACATGCAACTGGCCGTGGACGCCTTCAGCCAGGTGCTGCACCAGTTGGCCGACGAAGAAAGCCCCACATGACCGCCCCCACCCCCTACGCCGCGCTCGACGCCTGGATCGACGCGCACTTTGACGAGCAAGTGCAGTTTCTGCAGGCGCTGGTGCGCGTACCCACCGACACCCCCCCCGGCAACAACGCACCACACGCCGAGCGCACGGCCGAGCTGCTGCAGGCCATGGGCCTGCAGGCCGAACAGCACCCGGTGCCGGCCGACGAGGTGGCGGCCTACGGCATGCAGTCCATCACCAACCTGATCGTGCGCCGCCCCTATGGCCCACCCGGATCGGGTCGCGTGGTGGCGCTGAACGCCCACGGCGACGTGGTGCCCCCGGGGGAAGGTTGGACGCACGACCCCTACGGCGCGGTCATCGAGGGCGGTGCCATGTACGGCCGCGCCACGGCGGTGAGCAAGAGCGACTTTGCGACCTTCACCTTCGCCGTGCGCGCACTGGAGGCCGTGGCCCGTCCGCAGCGCGGCGGCGTGGAGCTGCACTTCACCTACGACGAGGAATTCGGCGGCGAACTGGGCCCGGGCTGGCTGCTCAAGAAAGGGTTGACCTCACCCGACCTGCTGATCGCGGCCGGCTTTTCGTACGAAGTGGTCACCGCTCACAACGGCTGCCTGCAGATGGAGGTGACCGTGCACGGCAAGATGGCCCACGCGGCCGTGCCGCACACAGGCGTGGACGCGCTGCAGGCCGCGGTGAAAATTCTGAATGCGCTATACGCCCAGAACGAAACCTACCGGAAGATCACCTCGAACGTGGCGGGCATCCAGCACCCGTACCTGAACGTGGGCCGCATCGAGGGCGGCACCAACACCAACGTGGTGCCCGGCAAAGTGAGCTTCAAGCTCGACCGCCGGATGATCCCCGAAGAAAACCCGGCCGAGGTCGAAGCCACGATCCGCCGCGTGATCGAAACCGCCGCTGCGGCCTGCGAGGGCGTGACGGTGGACATGCGCCGCCTGCTGCTGGCCAACGCCATGACGCCGCTGCCCGGCAACCAACCGCTGGTGCAGGCGCTGCAAACGCACGCCCAGGCGGTGCTGGGCGAGGCCATTCCGGCCGTGGGCACGCCGCTGTACACCGACGTGCGCCTGTATGTGGAGCGCGGCATTCCCGGCGTGATCTACGGAGCCGGGCCGCGCACCGTGCTCGAATCGCACGCCAAACGCGCCGACGAGCGCCTGCAGCTCGAAGACCTGCGCCGCGCAACCAAGGTGGTGGCACGCGCGCTGGCCGATCTGCTGGCCTGAGCGCAGGGCGCGGGCACGGGCACGGGCGCGATGGTGGCCGCAGGCAGAGCCCGCGGGCCTGCCCCGGGCGCAGCCTGCGCTCCGCAGTTCAAGATGCCCCTCAACCCAGCCATCAAACGCTATTATTTTGATAGCTGCTTGTGCTTGATTTACAAGCACAAACGCCATAAATGACCTGAAGCCTCTGCGGTGCCAGCGCGCCGCTAGGGTTCGCGCCGCACAGCGGTGTAGCACTACCGGGGCTGGCAGCAGCGCTACCACCTGCCGCACCGGCCACACGCAGGCGGCCCAAGCAACCGTCTGCACAAAGGGGCCGCGCGCCCCGGCGCGTATCGCGCGGTCGGATCGGTTTGGCTTGGCTTGGCTTGGCTTGGCTTGGCTTGGCTTGGCTTGGCTTGGCTTGGCTTGGCTTGGCGGGCGATGCTGCGTCGCCCTTGGGGGCCGCTGGTACCCCCCTTGGCATCCGGGCACAGCCGCGCATGCGCGGCCGTCTCGTACCCCACGGCGGCAACGCACGCCGCACGCACCTGCAGGTCTGCTCGCGCCCGGGACATGTCCAAGGGTTTACCGCTAGACGCATTGCATTCTGAACTGTATACACTTTTTGTATTAATCAAATGTGTACTTCACCGTACGCAAACGCGCCGCCTGGCGCAGCAAGGAGTGCTATGCAAAACACCGTTCATCCCGTGGACGAGCGTCTGGCCTGGGGCCGGCTGTCGGCGCTGGGCCTGCAGCATGTGCTGGTGATGTATGCGGGCGCGGTGGCTGTGCCGCTGATCGTGGGCCGCGCGCTCAACCTCACGCCCGACCAGGTGGCCATGTTGATCTCGGCCGATTTGTTCTGCTGCGGCCTGGTCACGCTGATCCAGGCCATGGGGGCCACGCAGTGGTTCGGCATCCGCCTGCCAGTGATGATGGGCGTGACCTTTGCTGCGGTAGCGCCCATGGTGTCGATGGCGCAGTCCACGGGCGGTACGGCCGGCGCGGGGCTGATCTTCGGGGCGGTGATCGGCGCGGGGCTGATCTCCATCCTCATTGCGCCCATCGTCAGTCGGCTGCTGCGCTTTTTCCCGCCCGTGGTCACGGGCACGATCATCACGGTGATCGGCATCAGCCTCATGCGCGTGGGCATCAACTGGATCTTCGGCAACCCCGTGGGCCCGACGGCCCCCAACGTGGTCAACCCCGAACACCTGAAATGGCTGGCTGAAGCCCAGGCCGCTGCCGGTGCGCCCGGCAGCGCGCTGCCGCCCGTGCCCAAGGGCTTGGCGCTGGTGCCCACCGTGCCCAACCCGCGCTATGCCGACCTTACGGGCATTGGCATCTCTGCCCTGGTGCTGGTGTCCATCCTGCTGATCGCGCGCTTTGCCAAGGGTTTTGTGGCCAACATCTCGGTGCTGCTGGGCATCGTGATCGGCGGCGCGGTGGCCACGGCGCTGGGCCTGATGAACTTTGACAAGGTGGCCAAGGCCCACTGGTTCGACCTGGTGCTGCCGTTCGAGATCGCCACTCCGGTGTTCGACCCCATCCTGATCCTGACCATGACGCTGGTGATGATCGTGGTGATGGTCGAATCGACCGGCATGTTCCTGGCGCTGGGCGACATGACCGGTCGGCCGGTGGACCAGGCGGCGCTCACGCGCGGGCTGCGCACCGACGGCCTGGGCACGCTGCTGGGCGGCATTTTCAACACCTTCCCCTACACGAGCTTCTCGCAGAACGTGGGGCTGGTGGCGGTCACGGGCGTCAAGAGCCGCTTTGTCTGCGTGGCCGGCGGCGTGATCCTGGTGCTGCTGGGCCTGCTGCCCAAGATGGCCGCGCTGGTGGAATCACTGCCCACTGTGGTGCTGGGCGGCGCGGGCCTGGTGATGTTCGGCATGGTGGCGGCCACGGGTATCCGCATCCTGTCGGCGGTGGATTTCAAGGACAACCGCTACAACGCGATGATCGTGGCCGTGTCGATTGGCGTGGGCATGATTCCGCTGATCGCGCCCAACTTCCGGCAGTGGATGCCCCACTCCATTCATCCGCTGATCGAATCCGGTATCCTGCTGGCCTCGATCACTGCCGTGGTCCTGAACCTGTTCTTCAATGGCGCCAGCCGCGACACCTCCGCGGCCGTGAACGCCGCACGCCAGGCCGACGCCCACTAGCGCACCGGCCGGGCGATGCCCGGAGTACCCCACCGGCCCAAGCCGCAACCCCTGGTGCACCGCCTTGGTACCGGGGGTTTCCGTTTTCGTTTTCTATTGATGCATTCATCGCATGAGATGGGGCGCCAGACGGTGTCAGCCTGAAGTAAGCTCGTCGGCCACACCGCCCTGGCACCCGAGGATTTCCGAATGACCCAGAACCTTTCCGCCGCCGAACAGGCCCTGCGCGAGGCCGCTCTCGAATACCACCGCAAGCCCACCCGCGGCAAGATTTCGGTCACGCCGACCAAGCCGCTGTCCAACCAGCGCGACCTGTCGCTGGCCTATTCGCCCGGCGTGGCCTACCCCTGCCTGGACATCCAGGCCGACCCCTCCAAGGCGTTTGACTACACCTCGCGCGGCAACCTCGTGGCCGTGATCACCAACGGCACGGCCGTGCTGGGCCTGGGCGACATCGGCCCGCTGGCGGGCAAGCCGGTGATGGAGGGCAAGGGCTGCCTGTTCAAGAAGTTCGCAGGCGTGGACGTGTTCGACATCGAACTGGCCGAGCGCGATCCGGACAAGCTCATCGAGATCATCGCCAGCCTGGAGCCCACGCTTGGCGGCATCAACCTTGAAGACATCAAGGCCCCCGAGTGCTTCTACATCGAGCGCGAGCTGAGCAAGCGCATGAACATTCCGGTGTTCCACGACGACCAGCACGGCACGGCCATCATCAGCAGCGCGGCGCTGCTCAACGGCCTGGAACTGGTGGGCAAGGACATCGGCACCGTGAAGGTGGCGGTGTCGGGAGCCGGTGCAGCGGCCATTGCCTGCCTGAACGTGATGGTGGGCCTGGGTGTCAAGCGCGAGAACATCTTCGTGTGCGACTCCAAGGGCGTGATCTACGAAGGCCGCCCCGGTGGCTACGACGAATCCAAGGCCCAGTACGCACAAAAAACCGAAGCGCGTACGCTGGCCGATGCGGTGAATGGTGCCGATGTGTTCCTGGGCTGCTCGGCCCCGGGCGTGCTGACGGCGGAAATGGTCAAGACCATGGCCGAGAGGCCCATCATCCTGGCGCTGGCCAACCCCGAGCCCGAAATCCGCCCCGAACTGGCCAAGGCCGTGCGGCCGGATTGCATCATCGCCACCGGCCGTTCGGACTACCCCAACCAGGTCAACAACGTTTTGTGCTTCCCGTACATCTTCCGTGGCGCGCTGGACTGCGGCGCCACCAAGATCACCGACGCCATGAAGCTGGCCTGCGTGCGCCAGATTGCCGACCTGGCCAAGGCCGACATCAGCGAGGAGGTGGCCAACGCCTACGCGGGCAAAGAACTGACCTTTGGCCCCGACTACCTGATCCCCACGCCCTTTGATTCGCGCCTGATCCTCAAGATCGCGCCCGCCGTGGCCCAGGCCGCTGCCGATTCGGGTGTGGCCACGCGCCCCATCACCGACATGGAGGCGTACAAGGAAAGCCTGTCGCGCTTTGTGTACCAAACCGGCATGCTGATGCGCCCGGTGATCACGGCCGCCAAGGCTCTGCCCCCGGCCCACAAGCGCGTGGCCTACGCCGACGGCGAGGACGAGCGCGCGCTGCGCGCCGCCCAGATGGCCATCGACGACAAGATCGCCCACCCGATCCTGATCGGCCGCCCGGCCGTGATCGCCGCCCGCATTGCCAAGGCTGGCCTGCGCATGCAGCCGGGCAAGGACGTGGAGATCTGCAACCCCGAAGACGATCCGCGCTTTCGCCAGTACTGGGAGACCTACCACCAGCTCATGAAGCGCAACGGCGCTACCCCCGAAGTGGCCAAGGCCGCGGTGCGCCGCTCCAACACCATCATCGCCTCGCTGATGGTCAAGCTCGGCGACGCCGACGCCATGATCTGCGGCCTGGTGGGCACTTATGAAACGCACCTGGAGCGCATCCACAACATCCTGGGGCACTCGCCGGACGCTGCCCACTACGCGGCCCTGAATGCGCTGATGACCGACCGCAATGGCACGCTCTTTATTGCCGACACCTACGTCAATGAAGACCCCACCGCCGAACAACTGGCAGAGATCGCCTGGATGGCGGTGCAGGAGGTGCAGCGCTTTGGCCTGCCCCCCAAGGTGGCATTCCTGTCGCACTCCAGCTATGGCTCGTCCAAGCGCGCGTCGGCGCGCAAGATGCGGCAGGCGCGCGACCTGTTCGTGGCGGCACACCCCGAGATCGAGTGCGATGGCGAACTGCACGGCGACGCCGCGCTGGAGCCTGGCATCCGCAAGACCTACATGGCCGAAACCGACACCACACTCAGCGGCTCGGCCAATCTGCTGATCTGCCCGAACATCGACGCTGCGAACATCCTCTACAACGTGCTTAAGACCACGACCAGCGGCGGTGTCACGGTCGGTCCGATCTTGATGGGGGCGGCCGCGACGGCCTACATTCTCACGCCGGCCGCCACGGTGCGCCGGGTGTTCAACATGACCGCGCTGGCTGTGGCCAGTGCGGCTGCGCGGCCCCGCTGAAGCCCCTCCCACGCGACCACGAACCGCGGGGCCTTGCAAGGCCCCGTTTTTCTTGGATGGATTGCACAAAGCCCATGGCGCAGTGCGGCGTGAAGAACGACCGCCGCCGAGCGCCCTTCGCGGGCCAGAGCGGCCCGCGCCGCGGCGCAAAGTGGCACAGGTTCAGCAATCTAGCGCGGGCCGCCTGCGCCGTGTGACACCGCGAAACCACGGCGCGCGGGGTGTGGACTGCGCCGTTCTAAGAGCGGATATCCACATCCACAAAATGGGCCACCGGCGGCAAGTGTTCGGCCAGCCATTCTGAGTCGAGCTGCAACGCCCTCTTCAGTTCCTCGGGCAAGCTGGCAATGGTGTCGGCGGGCGACTTGGGCTCCTCCAGGCCGATTTCGGCCAGCAGCATGGCCACGTGCAGGATGCCGCCCAAGCGGCAAAACGGCTTGTACTCCAACGGGTCGTCCGCCGTCTCCAGGGCTCGCACCAGCGTGTCCGGAAAGTTCCACCGGCGCGCCAGCTCGGCGGTAAGCTGGGCTTCCGAAAAGCCCAGCAGCGACTGCTCGCGCGCCCAGCGCACACCGGCATGGCGGGGCAATTGCTCAATGGCTGGAATCTGCTCGGGCGCCTTCTGGGCAATGATCAACTCGCCCAGCCGCACCACAAAACCCGCCAGCCACGATTGCGGCACGTCCGAGCCCAGGGTGCGCGCCAGCCACTGCGCATACCCCGCAATGGCCATGCTCTCCTGCCAGAAGGCCTTGGCATCCACCCCGTCTGCGTCTTTGAAGACGCCCGACATGCACGCCGCCAAGGCCAGCGTGCGCACCTGGTTGAGCCCGGTCATGGTGATGGCGTCGTCCAGCGAAGCGACCTGACGCGGCAACCCGAAGCGGGCGCTGTTGGCCAGGCGCAGGAGCTTGGCGGTCAGCGCCGGGTCGCGCGATATGGCCGCTCGCACCTTTTCAAACGGAATGTCGTCATCGCGCATGGTGGCGATCAGTTCCTGGGCCACATCGGGCATGGTGGGCAGTTGCACGTTCTCCAAAAATTCTGCAGCTGTGGGCATAGCGCGGTCCCCTCTCTGTGGTGTGAATGGTGAATGCCATTTCGTTGTACCACCTGCGCGTGCCGCCGCACTGCAGGTTTGCCCCAGTGTCGCGGCATTGCCGAATCCCTCGCCACCGACTGCACCGTGTCGGGAAACCCAGCATGCCGCCACGCTCCAATTCGGTGAACAATCGTTCACCAGCGTGTGCCTGCGCCGCAAAACCAGGCATCGTTTTTGCTGATTGCTCCGCAGTCCGCACCCAACGCGGGCCACCCCATGCACCACCGGATTCTTTCTCTGCCCGACAGGAGCCCCTTATGAAAAAACGATTGTTCATGCAAACCGCGGCTGCGCTGGCCCTGGTCGGCGTCACCTCTGTGGCCCAGGCACAGTCGCCCACGCCCATCAAGTTCCAGCTCGACTGGCGCTTTGAAGGCCCCTCGGCACTGTTCCTGCTGCCAGTGGCCAAGGGCTACTTCAAGGCCGCAGGGCTGGACGTGACGGTGGACGCGGGCAACGGCTCGGGCGGTGCCGTGCAGCGCGTGGCATCGGGCAGTTACGACATGGGCTTTGCCGACATTGCGGCGCTGATGGAATTCCACGCCAACAATCCGGACGCGCAGAACAAGCCCGTGGCGGTGATGATGGTCTACAACAACACGCCGGCCTCGGTCATGGCGCTCAAGAAAAGCGGCATCACCAAGCCGTCTGACCTGACCGGCAAGAAGCTGGGCGCGCCCGTGTTCGACGCCGGTCGTCGCGCGTTCCCGATCTTTGCCAAAGCGAACAACGTGGGCACCGTCACCTGGACGGCCATGGACCCGCCGCTGCGCGAAACCATGCTGGTGCGCGGCGACGTGGACGCGATCACGGGCTTTACCTTCACCTCGCTGCTGAACCTGGAGGCCCGTGGCGCCAAGGCCGCCGACGTGGTCGTGCTGCCCTATGCCGAACATGGCGTCAAGCTCTACGGCAACGCCATCATCGCCAGCCCCAAGCTGCTCAAGGAGAACCCGGCCGTGGTCAAGGCCTTCCTGCAGGCCTTTGCCAAGGGCGCGAAGGAAGTCATCGCCCATCCGGCGGCGGCCATCGAATATGTAAAGGCCCGCGACGGCATCGTGAACGTGCCGCTCGAAACGCGCCGTCTGCAACTGGCCATCGACACCGTGATCAACAGCCCGGACGCCCGCGCCGAGGGCTTTGGCCAGGTCAACCCGGGCCGCCTGTCGCTGATGGCATCGCAGGTCTCCGACGCCTACGGCACCAAGACCCGCGTGAAGGTGGAAGACGTGTGGAACGGCAGCCTGTTGCCCAGCGCCGCCGAGCTGAACGTGCTGCCCAAGAAGTGAGCCCTGCGCTGCTGCACCACCGCTTTTGCTATTTTTTTGATAGCTGCTCGTGCTTGAAAAATAAGCACGAGCAGTCTGTTTGAGCACTATCCATGCAGGCTGCCACCGAAGCTTTTTTTGTCGACTTCCGCGATGTCTGGCTTGCCTACAACGACGAGCTGCGCGCCCAGAACCACTTTGCGGTCGAGGCCATCGACCTGCAGGTACGCCGTGGCGAGTTCATTGCCATCGTTGGACCTTCGGGCTGCGGCAAGTCCACCTTCATGAAGCTGGCCACGGGCTTGCGCATGCCCTCCATGGGCAAGATCCTGATCGACGGCCAGAGTGTGACCGGGCCGCTCAAAATCTCGGGCATGGCGTTCCAGGCGCCCTCGCTGCTGCCCTGGCGCACCACGGTGCAGAACGTGCTGCTGCCGCTGGAGATCGTCGAGCCGCACCGCAGCCAGTTCAAGGCGCGCCGCAAGGAGTACGAAGCCCGCGCGCGCGGACTGCTGCAAAAGGTGGGCCTGGGCGGTTATGAAGACAAGTTTCCGTGGCAGCTTTCGGGCGGCATGCAGCAGCGCGCCAGCATCTGCCGCGCGCTGATCCACGAGCCCAAGATGCTGCTGCTCGACGAGCCCTTTGGCGCGCTCGACGCCTTCACCCGCGAAGAGCTGTGGTGCATCCTGCGCGATTTGCAGGCCGAGCAGCAATTCAACGTCATCCTCGTCACGCACGACCTGCGCGAGAGCGTGTTCCTGGCCGACACGGTATACGTGATGAGCAAGGGCCCTGGCCGTTTCGTGGTGCGCCGCGAAATCGACCTGCCACGCCCGCGCGACCTGGAAATGACCTACACCCGCGAGTTCACCGACATCGTGCACGAACTGCGCGGCCACATCGGGGCCATGCGCCACGGCGCAACCCAGGCGGCCACGCCCCTGCCGCAATGACCAAGGCCTGATCACCATGCACCCCAAGAACATCGAACGCTGGTCGCCGTGGATCCTGCTGGTGGCCATCGTGCTGCTGTGGCAGCTCGCGTGCTCTGCCTTCCAAGTCTCGGAATTCATCTTCCCCAGCCCGTGGTCGATTGCCACGCAACTGGTGGAGTTCAAGGGCGTGATCGCAGGCCATGCCTGGCGCACGTTTTGGGTGACCATGGCGGGCTTTGGCATCGCCATCGTGGTTGGCGTGCTGCTGGGCTTTTTGATCGGCAGCTCGCGCCTGGCCTACGCGGCGGTATACCCGCTGATGACCGCCTTCAACGCCCTGCCCAAGGCAGCGTTCGTGCCCATTCTGGTGGTGTGGTTCGGCATCGGCGTGGGCCCAGCCGTCCTCACGGCCTTCCTCATCAGCTTCTTCCCTATCATGGTCAACATCGCCACGGGCCTGGCCACGCTAGAGCCAGAGCTGGAAGACGTGCTGCGCGTGCTGGGCGCCAAGCGCTGGGACGTGCTCACCAAGGTGGGCCTGCCGCGCTCTATGCCGTATTTCTACGGCTCGCTCAAGGTGGCGATCACGCTGGCCTTCGTGGGCACCACCGTGAGCGAGATGACCGCCGCCAACGAAGGCATCGGCTACCTGCTCATCAGCGCGGGCTCGTCGATGCAGATGGGGCTGGCCTTTGCGGGCCTGATGGTGGTGGGCGCCATGGCCATGGCCATGTACGAACTGTTCAGCTGGGTGGAAAAGCGCACCACGGGTTGGGCGCACCGGGGATCGCAGGGCGAATAAGGGCCTTGCCGCCCTCCCCCGCAGCGCGCTGCTGTCGGCCCAGGCGGGGCTGTCGCCTGGCAGCGCACACGGTGCCGCCACGGTTCGCCAGACCGATGTGACGGCCCCGCTGCGCCCTGGCCACGCGGGGGTTACCATCGGCGCTCACGCCCCGTTGGGGCCCCTGTCTCCCCGCTCTTGCCATGTTGCCGATTGCGCCCTTGCTGCCCCGCCCGCGCGGCCCCGCGCGGGCCGGAGTGCCCTCGTACCGTTTCTGCCACGGCCTGGCCCTGCTGCTGACCGCGGCAGCGCTTGCGGGCTGCGGTGGCGGTGCTCCGGTGCGCCCCGCCCCGGCCGCAGCCCACAGCACAGCCCCGGCGGGCCCGCCACCGGTGCGCATCGGCCTGGCCCTGGGCGGTGGCGCAGCCAAGGGGTTTGCGCACATCGGGGTGATCAAGATGCTCGAAGCCAACGGCCTGGTGCCGGCGGTCGTCTCGGGCACCAGCGCAGGCAGCGTGGTGGGTGCGCTGTACGCCAGCGGCATGACGCCCTTCGAGCTGCAGGAAAAGGCCGTGGCCCTCGACGAAAGCCGCATCCGCGACCTGCAGCTTTCGTCCGGCGGACTGGTGCTGGGCCAGAAGTTGGAGGACTATGTCAACGAACAGGTGCGGCGCAAGCCCATCGAGCAGTTGGCCAAGCCCTTTGTGGCCGTGGCCACGCGGCTCGAAGACGGCGAGCGCACCATGTTTGTGCGGGGCAACACGGGCCAGGCGGTGCGCGCGTCCAGCAGCGTGCCCGGCGTGTTCCAGCCAGTGGTGATCGGCCGGTGGCGCTACGTGGACGGCGGCGTAGTCAGCCCCGTGCCCGTGGACGCAGCCCGCCAGTTGGGGGCCGACCTGGTGGTGGCGGTCGATATCTCCAACAAGGCCCGTGGCAAAACGCCGGGCGACCTGCTGGGCACCCTGGGCCAGTCGATTGCCATCATGGGCCAAAAGCTCGGCGAAGCCGAACTCGCGCGCGCCGACGTGGTGATCCGCCCGCAGGTGCTGGACATTGGCGCAGCCGACTTCAGCCAGCGGGCGAACGCCATTCTCGAAGGGGAAAAAGCGGCGCTGGCGGCCATGCCACAGATCCGCGAGCGGGTGGCGCAGATCCAGGCAGAGCGCGCGCGCGCAGCCCGCGCCGCGCAGCAGCAAGCGGCACAGGCCGAATACCAGGCTTGCCTAGAGCGGCGCTCGCGGCTGCAGAAGATGGCCGGGCTGGTGGGGCTCGATTCGCCCTGCACCCCGCCCGCGCCCTGAGCACCGCGCACCCGCCGACCTGCACACTGGCACGGCCTGTGCATGGCTGCGCGCACCACGCCGCAAGTAGACACCATGCACCACCCCACCCTCAGCCAGCATGCGCCCTTGGCCGAGTTGCCGCAAGCGCTGGACGACAGCGACACCCGCCACCTGCGGCGGGCCATCGCCTGGGCCTGCACGGCACGGGCGCGGGGCAACCCGCCGTTTGGTGCGGTGCTGGTGGGCCCGGACGGAGACATGCTGACCGAAGCCTATTGCCAGACGCACGAAAGCGGCGACAGCACCGCCCACGCCGAGATGCAGGCGCTGCGCCAGATCGGCGACCGCGTGCCGCGCAAGGTGCTGGCACGGTCGACGCTGTACGCCTCCAGCGAACCTTGCGTGATGTGCGCGGGGGCCATCTTCTGGGCGGGCGTCGGGCGCGTGGTGTTCGGGCTGGACGCGCCGCGCCTGCGGGTGCTGCGCGGCAGCCGCCCCGCGCAGCGCGATATCGCCCTGTCGTGCCGCACGATCTTCAGCGCAGCGCCCCACCCGATAGACTGCGTGGGCCCGGCGCTGGTGGCCGAGGCCAGCGCCCCCCATGTGGGCTACTGGCGCGCCTGACACCCGGCCGGCGCGCGCAGGCGGGGCCAGCGCCGCGTTGCAGAGCGCCACGAACATCTGAATCAAACAGGCAGCTCGTGCTTACCAATGCTCATTCAGTAGCTCTATTTTTAATAGCAATTCTCTGGACCCGACACCCCAATGGCCTGGCACGCACGACTTGACCTCGACTACCGCCTGGAACACGGCCGCACTGTGGCGCGCTTTCTGCACGAGGGACCGCTGCGCGTGCTGCAAAGCCTCTACCCCGAAGGCGACGCCGTCTGCCACAACGTGCTGGTGCACCCGCCGGGCGGGCTGGTGGGCGGCGATGTGCTCGATATCACCGTGGCCGTGGACAGCGGCGCACATGGCCTGGTGACCACGCCCGGGGCGACGCGCTTTTACCGCTCGGACGGCCCGCTGGCCTTGCAGCGCACGCGGCTGCGCCTGGCGCCCGGAGCACGGCTGGAATGGCTGCCGCTTGAAGCCCTGTGCTACAGCGGCTGCCATGCCGAAAACCGCTTGCAGATCGAGCTGGCCCCAGGCGCGCTGTGTCTGGCCTGGGACGTGAGCGCGCTGGGTCTGCCCCATGCCGACAAGCCTTTTGTGCAAGGCCGCCTGCAGCAGCACCTGGAGTTGCCCGGCGTGTGGCTGGAGCGCGGGCTGATCGACGCCGCCGACACGCGCCTGCTGCAAAGTCCTGTCGGCCTGGCTGGCCAGCGCTGCCTGGCCAGCCTGGTGCTGGCGGGCGGCGAGGCCTTCGCCCGCGAGCAGGCCGAAGCTGCGCTGGACGCAGCGCGAGCCTGCATCGAAGCCCACCCCCTGGCGCCCACCGCAGGCGTGACGCAGCCGCACCCGCAGGTGCTGGTGCTGCGCGTGCTGGCCCCTGTGGTGGAGCCCGCCATGGAACTGCTCAAGGCCGTGCGCGGCGCGTGGCGTCAGCAGTTCTGGCAGCGCGCGGCAGAGTCGCCGCGCATCTGGGCCATGTAAGCTGCGGGACGTGGCTGCAGCCCCTCCATGCCGCACATGCCGCACATGCCGCACATGCCGCACATGCCGCAACATCCTGCGCCATCACCTCGCGCCCACGCCGCCCCGGCCCTGGCCGGTGCGCAATGGCTCGCGTCCCTGCGGGTCGGTGCTTGCGCCCCTGCACTGTGAGGCGCTCAACGAGAGCCTGCCGGGCTCTGGGCTGGGTTCAGCGCGCGGCCACCAGCATCTGCACAAAGCGCCGCACGCGGGCGTCGAACTCGGCGCTCGTGCGCGTGAACTCCATGCCGGCACGCACGCCGTTTTCGGTCTCGGTGAGCGTGACCAAACGCGCATACACATCGCGCGCCTGGTAGTTGGACATGGGCAGGTCGAACGACAGGCGCACTTCGTCATGCAGCATCAGCGGCTCGGACAGCACCAGCAAGGTGCCGTGGTCGCCCACGTCGCGCAGGGTGCAGGCGGCCACATGAGGCAGCACCACGCCGTTGCGCACCACCTGGTAGGTGCCGGGCAGGTTCGCCTCCACCCGGTGGCTGCGGCGAAACTCCTGGCGCGGCACCTTGAGTTTGCGCGAGGGCACCGCCACCAGTTCGCGCACCGACACCGATTCGCTGCGCCCCTTGGTCCAGACCTGCACGGGCGCGGCCATGGAGGCGTTGCTCCAGCAACGCTGGTAGGTCTGCTCGCACACCAGCACCTGACCGCGCAGGCTCAGCGCGCGCAACTGGGCGGCCAATGTGACCACATCGCCCAGCACCGTGTAGGGTGCGCTGCGGGGGCCAGCCCCCAGGTGCCCCACCAGCGCCGTGCCGGTGGCAATGCCGATGCTCAGAAACACCTCGGGCGCGTGCTCCGGCAAATGCTCCCGGTTCAGATCCCGCAACGCCATCTGCAGCGCCACCGCGCACATGGCGGCGCGCTCGGCGTCGTCATCGCGGGCTTCGGGCAGGCCAAACACCACCGCAAGCGACTGACCGGCCATGTGGTCAAGGTGGCCGCCATAGGTGCGCACCACCTCGATGATGCGGCCCAGGCAGCGCTGCAGCGCCGCCACGGCCCGCTCGGGCGGCTGCAAGGAGGCCAGCGTCGACAGCTCGCGCACTTCGGCCATCAGCAGGGTCAGGGGGCGGGCCTGCAAGGCCGCAGGCGCGGGCGATGCATCGCCATCGGGCGCATCCGCCACACCGAAGAGCTGGCGCAAACCCGTGCGCAAGGCCCCCGCGGGCGGCGTGCCGGTGGTGCGCTGCCACAGGTTTTCAATGTCGTGCAGGCTGACAGACGGGGCGGGTGGTGTGGGCGTGTTGTTCACGGAAGGGGCTTTCGGCTCTGGTCGAAGGCCCCGCCCGCGACCCATGCCGCGGCATCGGCGCCCTGCGGCGAGCTTAGGCACGGGCGCTGCGCCGGGTCAAGCGCACTATCCCGGACTTGCGACAGGCTTTTGACAGGCCTGTTGCGCCGCGCAGCGCCACTCAAATCGCCACCAGTTGCCGGATGCCTTTGGCCTGCATCTCGTGCCCGGGGCCCCGGGCGATGATCTCGCCGCGCTCCATCACCAAGTACTCGTCGGCCAGTTCCTCGGCAAAGTCGTAGTACTGCTCGCACAGCAAAATGGCCATCTCGCCACGGTCGGCCAGCATGCGGATCACGCGGCCGATGTCCTTGATGATGCT
>JBKBUN010000031.1:0-23399 GCA_046289925.1 Burkholderiaceae bacterium
TGAGCCGGTAGCGGTTCAGCGGCTTGAGTTCGATGATGCCAATGCGGTCGAGCTGCGCCAGGTATTTGATGCCCTCGGCCTCGCTGATCCGGTAGGCGGCCACGATCTGCTCCAGCGTCCACTGGCTGAGCACGCAGATCGCCATGAGCATCAGCTTCTTGTCGGCCACCACCGCCTTTTCCTGCTCCAGGCTCAGCTCCTGCAGCAGAGGCTGGCTGTCGGCTACGCGGCGCGCCAGGTCGGCGAAGTCCAGCGCCAGAGCGCGGCAGATGGCGTCGATGCGCGACAGCGGCATGTCGCCCTTGGCCAGCATGCGCTTGACGCTGGACTCGGCCAGGCCCAGGGCCTGGGCCAGATCGGCGTAGGTCATCTGCGCGGCCTTGAGTTCTTTCTTGAGGGCGGCAACGAGGTCGGCGGTGGTGCTCATGGGTATCGATTATCGATACCCGCAGTGCGTTGGGTGGCACCTGTGGCACTTTGGCGGCACTTGTGCGGCGGCGCTTGCCGATACTGCGGCGCAGCCCAGTCCACACCCAGGAGACCGCTGTGCCGCCCGAATGCCGCCCCCGTTCACGCCGGTGTCGTTCCTCCGGCGCTGGCCCACGCATCCCGCAGCCCGCCAGCGAGCTGCGTGCCGTGCTGCCTGCGCGCCAAGCCCCAGCCCCAGCAAGCAACGCCTGGTCGCTGCCCGCTTGGCCGCCGCCACGGGCAACGTGCTGCCCTGGGCGCTGCTGCAGTATGGCGGCCGTGCCGGTGCGCGTTGCAGGCGCGACACGCTGCCATGGCGCTGCCACGGCGGGCGTGGACAATGGCGCGCACCGTCCGGCCTGGCCCTGGGCCGACAAACGCACGCGCACCCCTGCGCCGCACAGCCCTGCTGTGACGAACGGACCCGCGAGGAGGAAATCCATGACGCAACATTCGCCCCGACCCGCCGGGCATGAAGACCCGAACCAGTTTGCCTTGCTGGGCCAGCGCCGCTTTGCGCCGTTTTTCTGGACGCAGTTTTCGGGCGCGGCCAACGACAACCTGTTCAAGTTTGCGTTCACCGTGATGGTCACCTACCAGATCCAGGTGGCCTGGCTGCCGCCTGCCATGGCCGGGCTGGTCATCGGGGCGCTGTTCATCCTGCCGTTCCTGCTGTTCTCAGCCACCAGCGGTCAGCTGGCCGACAAGTACGACAAGCGTCGTTTGATCGTGTTCGTGAAGCGGCTGGAGATGGCCATCATGGCGATTGCGGCCTGGGGCTTCTTCTCGCAGAACGTGCCGGTGTTGCTGGCTTGCACCTTTCTGATGGGCCTGCACTCCACGCTGTTCGGCCCCGTGAAGTTTGCCTACATGCCGCAGGTGCTGACCGAGCGCGAGCTCACAGGCGGCAACGGCATGGTCGAGATGGGCACCTTCGTGGCCATTTTGCTGGGCAACGTGGCGGGTGGGCTGATCATTGCCGTGCCCGAGATCGGCGCGCACCACGTGGGCTTTGCCTGTGTGGGCCTGGCGATTGCGGGGCGTGTGGTGTCGGGCTACATCCCCTCGCTGCCGCCTACCGATCCGGGTCTGACCATCAACTGGAACCCCTTCACCGAAACCTGGCGCAATCTCAAGCTGGCGCACGAGAACATCGTGGTGTTCCGCTCGCTGCTGGGCATCAGTTGGATGTGGTTCTTCGGCGCGGTGTTTCTGAGCCAATTCCCGAGCTTTGCCAAAGAGGTGCTGCACGGCAACGAGCAGGTGGCCTCGCTGCTGCTCGTGGTGTTCTCGGTGGGCATCGGCATCGGCTCGCTGCTGTGCGAGGTGCTCTCGCGCCGCCATGTCGAAATTGGCCTGGTACCGCTGGGCGCCATCGGCATGAGCGTGTTCGCGGTGGACCTGTACTTCGCCTCGCGCGCGCTGCCGCCGGCAGGCATCATGGGCATTGGCGCGTTTCTGGCCGAGGGTGCGCACTGGCGTGTGATGCTGGACCTGGGCCTGCTCGCGCTGTTTGCGGGCCTGTACAGCGTGCCCATGTACGCGCTGATCCAGATGCGCGCCCAGCCCACGCACCGCGCACGCATCATTGCGGCCAACAACATCCTCAACGCGCTGTTCATGATCGCCAGCTCGCTGATCGCGGGGGCGCTGCTGGGCGCGGGCTTTTCGGTGCCGCAGATCTTCTTGTTCACCGGCCTGGCCAACGCGGTGGTGGCGGCCTACATCTTCCTGCTGGTGCCCGAATATCTGCTGCGCTTCGTGGCCTGGGTGCTGTCGCGCTTTGTGTACCGCTTCAAGGTGCAGGGCGACGAATACCTGCCCGCCCAGGGCGCGGCCATCCTGGCCTGCAACCACGTGAGCTTTGTCGATGCGGTGCTGCTCATGGCCGCCAGCCCGCGGCCCATCTACTTCGTGATGGACCACCGCATCTTCCGCGTGCCAGTGCTGGGCTGGTTGTTCCGTCTGGCCAAGGCCATTCCGATCGCGCCCTACAAGGAAGACGCGGCCACTTACGAAGCCGCGTTCGAGCGCGCCACGCAGGTGCTGCGCGAGGGCGATCTGCTGGCCATCTTCCCCGAGGGCGGCATCACCCAGGATGGGCGGTTGCAGGAGTTCAAGGGCGGGATCATGAAGATCCTCGACCGCGCACGCAAAGAAGGCATCGAGGCGCCGGTGATTCCCATGGCGCTGACCAACCTGTGGGGCTCGTTCTTCAGTCGCGTAGAGCGGGGCACGGCCATGGTGCGCCCCTTCCGCCGCGGCATGTTCAGCCGCGTGGGCCTGAACGTGGGGGCACCCGTGGCCCCGCGTGAAGTGCAGCCCGAGCGCCTGCGCGCCCAGGTGGCGCAACTGCTGCAGGCCTGAGAGCGGCTACGCGACCGCCAGGGCAGCCCCTGCCTGCGGGCTCAGGCTGCGTCTTCCACGCCAAAGCGCAGGCCGGCGTGGGCCTGCAGGCGGGCGATGAGCGCATCGCTCAGGGCAGGGGCCGGGGTCCAGATGCCGCCGGGGGTTTGCGGGACGTCTTGCAGCAGGCACACGGCGGCCTCGGCAATCATCTTGGAGGTGGAGCCGTAGCCTGGATCGCGGTCGCCCTGCACGCCGACGCGCAGCTGGTGGCCCGCATCGTCGCTGCCCAGAAAGAGCAGGTCGTAAAAGCCATTCTCGCGCTCCTCGCGCGAGGGCCCTTCGCCCGGCTTGGGGCCTTTGTCAGAGCCCAGTGACTTGTCGCTCGCCACCGCCGTGGCCAGGGCTTCGCCCTTGGCGCCGGGGCCGGTGATGAGCATTTCGTCGTACACGAAGTCGCGGCCGTAGGCATGGCCCAGCAGCAGGTTGGAGCGGTGCACGTTGCGCGTGTTGATCGCGGCCATCACAAACGGGGCCACCCATACGCCTTCGCCGTCCACGGTGCCCAGGGCCTCGTCCACCATGGGCTTGCTGCCAGACGGCTGGCGGGGCCCTTCAAAGCCGGGCGTGAGCGAGAACGGGTTCTTGAGCAGATCGAGCACGCCGGGCTGCGTGGCGGCCGCCGCCATGGTGGCCTTCAGGCTGGCGGCCGTGCCGCCCGAGAAGGTGCCCTTCATCTTGCGCACCCGGCCGCGCACGCGGTTGGCGGCGTGGCCAAAGCGCTGGCGGAACTCCTTTTGCAGCAGGAACACGCCCATGTCGAAGGGAATCGAGTCAAACCCACACGAGAACACGATGCGCGCACCGCTGGCCTTGGCCGCGGCTTCGTGCGCGTCGATCATCTGGCGCATCCAGGCGGGCTCGCCGCACAGGTCCACGTAGTCCACGCCGCTCTTGGCGCAGGCGGCCACGAGTTCGTTGCCATAGAGCTGGTAGGGGCCCACGGTGGTCAGCACCAGGCGCGTGGCATCCATCAGCGCCTGTAGGCTGACGGGGTCGGTGGTGTCGGTCACCACCAGGGGGGTGTCGGCCGGAGCGCCGAGTTCCTCGCGCACGGCCACGAGCTTTTCGGCATTGCGCCCGCCCATGGCCCAGCGCAGGCCGCTGCCGGCTGGGTAGCGTTGCAGCAGGTATTCGACCACCAGTCGGCCGGTGAAGCCGGTGGCGCCGTGGACAACAAGGTCGAAAGCTTTGGTCATGAGGGGCCCTTCAGGCTGAAAGTGGATCTGCCGTGCATTCTGCGCAGGACGGGCAAGCGCGGCTGTCGCACAGGTGCCGCCGCAGGGTTTTGGCAGACGGGGCGGCGCTACGCGACCCGCGCCTACTGAGCGCTGGGCGTGAAAAAGTATCGCCTGACGATACTTTTCGTGCAGGGAATTGCCACTTTGCAGCCTCCATGCGGCCTTTCGAGGGACGCGTGGGCACCATTTGCGCCGTGTTCAACCCCTGCGGCCCTGGTGGCCCGAAGCGACGATCATGTCCTCTGCTCCTGCTCCCATCGTGATTCAGCGTGATACCCGGGCCTGGCAGTTCCAGGTGTGGGCCTCGTTCGGCATCGCCGTGTTTTTGTGTGCCGTGGGTCTGGCCTGGCTGCCGGGGGCCGAGCTGGAGCGTGCCTTCATGGTCATGGGCTACGTGTTCTGTCTGTCGGCGGCCTTGGTCTTGTCCAAGTTTGTGCGCGACAACCAGCACGCCCGCCGTGGGGCAGGCGACACCCCGATGTGGAAGCTGGTGGTCTGGGGCGGTTTTGCCGTGGCCATGGGCCTGACCGGCTGGGGCCTGCTGGGCATGGACATCAACGTCACCTACAAGGCTTTCCTGGGCGTGAGCTGGCTGTACCTGATCACCACCGCCTTCACGCTGGCCAAGATGTTGCGCGACCGCCACGAGGCCGACCTGCTCGAAGCCCGCCTGCAAGGCCGCCGCGATGCCGCGTTCAGCGCCAGCCAGCCGACCGCGCCAGTCGGTGCCGAGCGCTGATGCGCCCTGCGGACGTTCACCCACCTGCTGTCACTTTCTGATCCTGCCAACGGAGAAACCGACCATGAGATGGTCTTTGTTGCAATGGCCCGGGCCCCGTACCCTGCACGCCACCGCTGCGGTGCTGGCCTTGTGCGCCGCCCTCGCGACCCTGCCCGCCCGGGCGCAGAGCGAGGCCTCGCTGATGCTGTCCATGCTGCCTGTGGCCTCAGTGGTGGGCGCAGCCGCCGTGGGCTCCACCACCGCCGCTGCCGCGGTGGCCCTGCCCGCAGCGCTGTCGGTGGGCGGTGCGGTGCTCACTGTGCGGGCGGTCGAGGCATCGGCCAACGGCACCGTGCTGGTGCTCGAGCGCGCCTCCGACGGGGCCCGCGTGAGCGTGGAGATCGCGGGCCGCGGCGTGGCGGCCTCGGCCTACGGCGTGGGCACGGTGGTGGCGTGCAGCCTCATCGGCACGGGCGTGGTCCTGTCGGCCGCAGGCGAGGCCATTGCCTTCATTCCCAACGCGCTGGGCCGCGCCCTGTTGCACAACGAGCGGCTGTGACCATGACCCATATCCTCCCGAGCCTCAATGCGAGCCTCCGCCCCTTGTGCCTCTTGTCTCTGCGCGCTGCGCGCTCCGGGAAGGGGAACGACTCGGGCCGGGGTTATGCCCGGTGGATGGGCTGCGCGGTCGCCATGGCCGCTGCGTTGTGGGCCACAGCACCCGCCTATGCGGGGCAGTCGTGCGAAGCCCGCAAGCCCACGCCCCAGACCATCGAGCGCGGCATGCAACTGGCCGAGCGCACGGCCGCAGCGCTGAACGCCGAGCACGCCGCCAGCGGCGCGCAGGTGGTGCTGCTGGCGCGCGCCGGGCAAGACCTCTCCCGCTACGGTCTGCGCTATTCGCACCTGGGCTGGGCCTACCGCACGCCCGACGGGGCCTGGCGCGTGGTGCACAAGCTCAATGACTGCGGCACAGCCGTGGGCCACCTGTACCGCCAGGGGCTGGGCGAGTTCTTTCTGGACAACCTGTGGCGGCACGAGGCCGTGTGGCTGCTGCCCACGCCTGCGGTGCAGCAGGCCCTGTGGCCCGTGCTGCAGGACAACGCCCGCGCTCGCCAGTTGCAGCACGCGCCCTACAGCATGGTCAGCTACGCATGGGGGCGGCGCTACCAGCAGTCCAACCAGTGGGCCATTGAAACCCTGGCCGCCGCCATGGAGCCCGCCACGGTGCGCAGCCGCGAGCAGGCCCAGGCGTGGCTGCAGTTCAAGGGCTACGAGCCCACCACACTGCGCCTGGGGCCGCTCACGCGGCTGGGCGGGCGCGTGGGCGCGGCCAACGTGGCGTTCGACGACCACCCCAGCGACAAGCGCTTTGCCGATCGCATCGAAACCGTCACCGTGGATTCTGTGCTGGCCTGGATGCCCCGCGCCCAACTGGGCAGCGCGCCGCGCACGGTCATGCTGCCCTGAAGTGGGCCACCCGCCCGGCGGAGCGCCTGGGCCGCCGGGCGGTGCAAAACCTTGGTGCCATATTGGCTGCTCGTGCTTTATATTCAGGCACAAGCAGCTACTAAAACAATAGCAAAAGGCAGTCTGCTGCCACCCTTGTCTGGGGCCCGTGTTGGCCCATACCCCTGGAGGGATGTTCCATGAGCAAGTCCTTGCGTCTGTCTGAAAAATGGTTCCGCCGTGGCCTGTGGCTGGTGGCGCTGGTGTTTGCCGGGTTCCTGATCGGGCTGGGCGGCACGCTGGTGGGCGACCTGCCCAAGGTCGAGCAGGCGCTGTCGCTCGACCAGTTCATCGACGCCCGGGAGGCCGGCCGCCTGCGTGAGCAAGTGCGCACCGCCCGCGAGGCTGAAAAGGACGCCCAGGCCGCGCTCGAGCAGGCGCAACTACAGCGCAGCAAGGTGCGCAGCGAGGTGCAGTCCGAACAGGACGCTTTTGCCCAGTGGATGGCGACGCGCAGCGTCACGCAGCGTGCCGAGCATGACCCTGAGGTGCTGGCCCGTACCCGGCGGCTGGAGCAGTTGCGCGCGCACGAGCGCCGCACCCAACAGGGCGTTGAAGCGCAGCAGCAGGCCGCACTGGATGCCCGCCAGACGGCCCAGGCCGCGCAGCGCGCGCTGGCCGATCTGGAACGCAGCGGCTACGACAGCATGTCGTCGGCCCAGCGCGCGCAGGAGCTGCGCGTGTTTCTGTACCGCCTGGCCCTCACGCTGCCACTGCTAGTCCTGGCCGGCTGGTTGTTCGTGCGCCACCGCAAGGGCACCTGGTGGCCCTTTGTGTGGGGCTTCATCATCTTTGCGCTGTTCACGTTCTTTTTTGAATTGGTGCCCTACCTGCCCAGCTACGGCGGCTATGTGCGCTATGTGGTGGGCATTGTCATCACTGTGCTGGTGGGGCGCTACGGCATCCTGGCGCTCAACCGCTACCTGGAGCGGCAAAAGCAGGCGGAGGCCCTGCCCGACCAGGAGCGCCGCAAGGAGCTCGATTACGACCTGGCCCTGGCCCGTCTGGCCAAGAGCGTGTGCCCGGGTTGCGAGCGTCCGGTGGACCTGAAGAACGAAAAAATCGACTTTTGCCCGCACTGCGGTATTGGCCTGTTCGACCGCTGCGGAGCCTGCGGCACCCGCAAGAGCGCGTTTGCCCGCTTCTGCCATGCATGCGGCACGGCTGCGCGTGGAGATGGCGCATACGCCGCCCTGGACCACGCCCCCGCAGGCGGGGCCCCAGCGGCTGTGCGGCCCACGGCGCAGGCCTCTGCCGCGGGCTGAGCAGTGGCCCGCTGTGTGCCCGCCCGCTGTGTGCCCGCGCGCGGCGGGTGCTGCGCGCTTGGCGCGGTTGGCGGCCTTAGCGCGCGTTGCGCATCTGCTGCACCCACCGGCGCAAGCGGCGCACCGCCCGGCGGCGTAGCACCCGCGCCGTGCGCCAGGCCCGCGTGGCGTGCAGCAGGGCCAGCAGCCGGGTCTTGGTCCGCATCCAGTGCGCGTGCAGCCAGGCGAACGCGGCGATTTGCAGCAACGCCGGCTGCGTCAGCATGTACAGCCGCGCCACCACGGCCGTGCCCACCACCTTGGCGGCCAGCACCACGGCCAGCCCCAGCAGCATGTGGCCATGCGCCATGGCCGCCAGGGCCAGCAGCTTGACGGGCAGCAGCGCCAGGCTGGGCAGGGCAAACAGCGCAAGCGCTCCCCAGGGCGGCAGTTGGCGGATGCGCCGCTCCACCCAGCGCAGGCCGGGCCAGCGACCGATGCGCGCCAGCCCGCGCGCCAGTGGCTCCCAGCCCCATTCCTCGAACGCCACCAGCAGCGCCAGCAGCAGGGCCAGCGCACGGCCCGGCGCGCGCAGCAGCCGGGCGGCCCAGCCGGTGCTGGGTGGGCGTGTGGGCGTGTCAGACACCGCGGGCGCGGTCGGCCTTGAACTGTGCGCGCAACTGCGCAAACGTGCCGGCGTCCAGCGCCTCGCGCACCTCGCGCATCAGGTTCAGGTAGTAGTGCAGGTTGTGGATGGTGGTGAGCATGGGGCCCAGCATCTCGCCGCAGCGGTCCAGGTGGTGCAGGTAGGCGCGGCTAAAGCCGCCGCGGCCGCCCTGGTCCCAGGCAATGCCGTCCCGGCCCGCGCAGGCGTGGCAGGTGCAGCTCGGGTCCAGTGGCAGGTGGTCGCTCTTGTGGCGCGCGTTGCGGATCTTCAGGTCACCGTAGCGCGTGAAGATGGTGCCGTTGCGCGCGTTGCGCGTGGGCATCACGCAGTCGAACATGTCCACGCCGCAGGCCACGCCTTCCACCAGGTCTTCGGGCGTGCCCACGCCCATCAGGTAGCGGGGCTTCTCGCGCGGCAGGCGGTGCGGCGTGTGCGCCATGATGCGCAGCATCTCGTCCTTGGGCTCGCCCACGCTCACGCCGCCAATCGCGTAGCCGGGAAAGTCCATCGCCACCAGCGCTTCGAGCGACTCCTGCCGCAGGTGCTCGTACATGCCACCCTGCACGATGCCGAACAGTGCGTTGGGATTGCCCAGGCGCTCGAATTCGTCCTTGGAGCGCTGGGCCCAGCGCAGGCTCATTTCCATGGACTTGCGCGCTTCATGCTCGGTGGTCTTGTGGCCGTTGGTCTCGTAGGGCGTGCACTCGTCGAGCTGCATCACGATGTCGGAGTTCAGCACCGTCTGGATCTGCATGCTCACCTCGGGCGACATGAACAGCTTGTCGCCGTTCACCGGGCTTGCAAAGTGCACGCCTTCTTCAGTGATCTTGCGCATGGCGCCCAGGCTCCAGACCTGGAAGCCGCCCGAGTCGGTGAGGATGGGCTTGTGCCACTGCTCAAAGCTGTGCAGCCCGCCAAAGCTCTGCATCACATCCAGCCCGGGCCGCATCCACAGGTGGAAGGTGTTGCCCAGAATGATCTGCGCGCCCATGTCGTGCAGGCTCTGCGGCATCACGCCCTTGACGGTGCCGTAAGTGCCCACAGGCATGAAGATGGGCGTCTGCACCACGCCGTGGTTTAAGGTGAGTCGGCCGCGGCGCGCATGGCTGCCCGGGTCGGTGGTGAGGAGTTCGAACTGAAGCATGGTGCGCCGATTTTCGCAGGCCAGAACAGGATGCGCATGGCGCACGGGGGGTCATGCGTTGATCGTCTCGGCAGGCTGCCAATGCACGGTCAGACGCACCATGGTGCCCCCCCGAAAGCTTGGTCCGATGGATATATCGGCGCCGATGGCGTGCGCGCGGTCGCGCATGCTCCGCAGCCCTACGCCGCCGTGACTGGCACCTGTGGCGCCCAGGCCGTGACCGTCGTCTTCGATGGTGATCACCGCGCGCCCCTGCTGCACGAAGCTGGAGGGCACTTCGAGCTGCACCCACACATGCCGTGCGCCCGAATGCTTTTGCACATTGGTCAGCGCTTCCATGACGATTTTTTGCACATGGAAGATGTGCTCAGGTGGCATGAGCAACTCGGAGGTGAGCTCTGGCAGGCTCCACACCACGCGGATGCCCGCAGCGTCCAGTCGTGGCTGCAGCCGGTAGCGCAGCGTGGCCAAAATGGTGCTCAGGTCGTCGTGTGAGGGCTGCAGTGCGTCAATAGTCATGCGCATCTCGTCGAGCACGGAGTCAATTTGCTCGATGAGTTCAGTGTGACTGACCTTCTTGTGCGCCAGCATCTGGCGCAACCCCACAAGGTTGCCCCCTACGCCGTCGTGCAGATCCCGCATGATGCGCTGGCGTTCAAGCTGGCGCCCGTCCTCCAGCGCTGCGCGTGCCGCCCAGGCCGGCTGTGGCGGGTAGCTGAAGCGGTGGATCAACAGAAACGCAAACACTCCGGTGACGATCAGCGTGGCCAGTGGAGCTACCTGCAGCGAGCCTACGCCGTCGCCGTAAATGCGACCTGCCACCAGATCCCAGGTCAGCAGCATGATGACGAGCAGGTGCAATGCCAGATGGGCGGGCTTGTGCAGGCTGTTGCCTCGGTGAATTTGCCTCAGGACCCAGACGAAGGAAGACCCGCTGAGCACATAGGTCGTGAGTAGCACGCCCATCCAGATGGAGGATTGCCCCAGATAGTAGGCCATGCAGATCAGCCCTACCCACAGCAGCATGACGCCGTAGAACCAGCGCCTTTCTACCCACCGTGTGTGCGCATCGAACACCGTGACCCATACGCGCCAGATGAACAGCATATGGATAACGATGGCGCTGGACACCACCACGCCCCACCAGGGCCAGGGCAGTGGGGGGTGGTCCATGATGCGCGCGATGTACGCCAACGCCCCGAACAAACCGCCCCAGCCCAGGTCCACAGCCAGCGGGTCGCGACGGAACCACCATACGCCAAGCGAGAAAACGCTCAGCAGCAGCAGGTTGGCGACCAGCGCCAGCGAGCCGTACACACGCCACTGGTAATGCCGCTCGTAGAGATGCGTCACATCCGCAGCCGGGCCTACATGCACGAGCCCGAGACCGCCTGAGCGCACAGGCTGGATGGACAGGTCGATCACAACCTGTTGCGCCTGGACTGCGTCGCGGGACAGCGGCACCAGTCGTGGCAGGCGTGAACTGTCGGTGGCTGGATCTCCAAGATGGCCCCAACTGGCCAGCTCTTTGCCGAGTGTGTCGCGAACCACCCCCTGGTTGCCCACGCGGGGCAGGTACAGGGCGTGCGGTACGTCGGCATCCAATGCAGGCAGGTGCAGGGTTAGCCGTGCGCTGCCGCTGCGTCCCGGATACAGCGCATCCCATTGGAATGGCAGTTTGAGCAATACATGGCGTTCGTCGCTGCCATCAGGTTGCAGGTTGGCCACGGCCTCCCGAAGCGTCTTGATCTGCTGGGTGTGTTGTTTCGAGGGGACTGCCAGCCACACCAAACACAGCACCAGAGTCGCCAGCCCGAGCACCATCATCCATGGCGTCCAGCCATGTTCCCGCACCTGTGCTGGCAATGTCTGTGTGCCTTCGCTCCCGTTGCGCATCGCGCGACCATACCGCAAACAGGATCTTGATATGCCGCTTCCAAGCGGCAGGCGGCATTCACAGCAGCCCCATGCTGCGGGCTTCGAAAACCGCCTCAGCTCTCGAGTGTACGCCCAGCTTGCTGTAGATGTTCTTGACGTGGCTCTGCACCGTGCGAACAGAAATCCCCAACAGGTCCGCCACCTCCTGGTAGGTGTAGCCGCGCGCAAGCGTGGACAGCATTTCCAGTTCACGATCAGACAGCCCGGAGGTCTGTACAGCGTTGGCAGCCACCGGCAGCCGTACCAGTCGATTGAGCACTTGGCGCGCGATCACGGGCGTCATGGGCGACCCCCCGGCGTGCAAGTCCATCACATGCCGGGCGAGTTCCTGTTCTGAGCCGTCTTTGAGCAGATAGCCCCGCGCGCCACGGCTGAAAGCCGCCATGGTGTTGACTTCGTCGCCGAACATGGTGATCACCATGACATCGGTCGCTGGATTGGTGCGGAGGCAGTGGTCAATGACGTCGAAGCCGGGGCGGTCTGGCAGTCCCAGGTCTACCAGTAGCACGTCGGGTGTGTTCTGGTCGAGCCAGCGCATCATGTCGGTTGCGCAGTCGCAAACGAAGACCAGATCGACGGAAGGCTCCGAGCGCAGGACTTGCAGAAGTCGTGCCCGGGTCGTGGGGTTGTCTTCCACCAGGGCAACGCGAACGGTAGTCATTGCCGTAATGTCCTCGGGTATGCACGGCAGGCGCGGCGCCCCCTTTCGGGGGAGCCCGCAGCCGTGTTTGCGTCTAGTCCCGCACCAGGCGGATCACTTCTCCCGTGCTGTTGCGCCGCAGCCATAGGCCTTCATCGTTTTGTCTTACGTCGGCGCAGCCCGATGGGAACTGCCGGAACTCGACGCACAGCTGGCCTTCTCGGGCCTGCCAGCGGCCAGTATCGCGGCCACCGCGGGAAGTGTCCACATACAGAAAGCTGCCTTTGAACTGGTAGCGCAACTGTTGCCCGTCGGCAAAGCGTGCGCGGAACACCTGTTCCGACAATGCCGCTTCCAGGGCTTGCGCTGGCGGCACTGTGGCATCGGCTGGAAACTCCTGTGCAGGCGCTGCCGACTGCGCGTGGGCGGTGGACAGCACCATCAGGCTAAGGGCGGCGCACGCAAAGATGCGGTGCGACCCGCGGGGGTAAAGGAGGGGCATGGTGTGGTCTCCTGTAGCGTTACAGGCCCAGTTGGGTCTTCAGACCCTGCCAGGCTTCGGTGTTCAGTCGATTGCTGGTGCTGACGTTCTCTGCATGCCCGCCAGGCTTGGTCTCCCGTGCCTGGTAGATCCAGTTGCCCTCCACCACACTGTTGGCCTGCTGGCTGGCCTGGACCTCGACGTACAGACGGGTGTTGTTCATCACGGTCGGTGCATGGCCCGCAAAGCGCATGACGCGGGAGCCGAAAACGGTTTCGATCGCATAGGTGCCAGCTTGTGTGGCGACGCAATTGGAGGCCACGGTCTGCGCTTCGTTGAGATCGCATTCGTAGAACTGCACACTGCCCTTGGTGGCATCGGTGGTGCCCGTGAAGGCCACGCGCAGGTTCTTCAGATTGCTGCTGCCCAAGCCTAGCGAGAGGGTGCCCGCTGCATTGGCCAGGTTCACCGCAGCAGACGGTTTGGATGCAATCAGCTGTTCCAGGGTCGTAGCCTCTGTCTGCGGTCGACCGTCGGTGTTCAGGTTGTTGATGAAGATCGGCCGCGTGGCATTGGCGTTGGTGTGGGCCTGCACTTTGCTGCCTGCTGGAAAGCGCGCCGTACCGACGGCGCTGATCAGGGCGGCCGCAGGTGCTCCCACATTGAAGATATTGGCTGACGAGCTCTGTTGTTGGGCGATGACATCGGCCATCGGTTGCTCTGCCACGCTGCTGTCGACGCTGTAGCTGTAGGCACTGCGGACGTTGCAGAACACACTGCGTGACGGTGTGCCGCGGAAGGCCTGGATGGGCGTGCTCGCATCGCATCGCAGCCAGCCCTGCGGCGTGAGAAAGGCTTGCGCATACAGAGTGTTCGATGCCACGGGTGCGCCGTTTGCCTGACCAGCGCGGCGGTCTCGCAGTGGCAACCCATTCGTGCCGGCGGGCTTAGCCAGGATCTCGAAATCCAGATAGCGGAAGTTACCGGCACCCGTGTAGAGCAAGCTGCGCAGCGAGCCCAGCCCTGCGGCCTCGGCCTGGCCGTGGTCTCCAACCGCCAGCACAGCCCCGTTCTCCAGCGCGCTGGCTACGACCAGGGCGGCTGTGCGTGCCGACTCATCTCCGCCCAGGCCAGACGAAGGCGCGTCTGCCTGGTAGTCGTCGATGAGGGATTCGGCCCCAAGGCCAAGTTGCAGCACCACATTGGCCCGCGCTTGCGCTTCGGTCATGCCCGCATTCACCCCAGCGGCCACGAGGGTGGTCAGCGGGTTGATCGCGCCTGCCTTGCCGGGCACCTGCCGCAGCGCGTAGGCCCGTTGCGTATTCGGTCGCGTGGGGTCGGCCGCGTCTAGGGTGGTGCGTCCATCGTCAGCACTGCCTGGCACCATCCATGCCACAAGGCTTGTACGCTGGATCTGCTCGGCTGTCACAGCGGAATCCACCGTCATCTGGTAGCGGCCGTCGGCGCCGGTTTTGGGGGCGCTCGGTTCTGCAGCGTCGCATGCGCTGTTGCCATTCAGGTCCAGGCACACCACGGCATTGCGTACAGGACCGTTCACGACCACTTGGCCACTCAGCGTGGTGACCTCAGGTGGCGGCGCAGCGGTATTGCTGCTGCCGCCGCCACCGCAAGCCACCAAGGTGGCCGTGGCAGCGGCAGTCAACGCCGGGGGAAGGGTACGAAGAAGTGTCGTGCGCATGGGGTCTCCTCAACAGGGAATAGGGCTTCGCACACCGCTGCCGGTGGTGGGGCGGCGGGGCGTACGCGAATCCTCGCGCTGCAAGCCGCGCAGCGCCTGCCATGAACATGGCATGGCCGCATGCCGCTGCGCCCTTAAGCTCGAAGTCCGTTGCCTACGCTTGGCTCTCGTGATGAGGCTGGCAAGCGGTCCTCTTCAGGAGAACCCCATGACATCTTTGCAACCGTTGCGCATGCCCCTGCTGGCGCTCGTCCTGCTGGCCCCTGCGGCTGGTGCCTGGGCCCAGTCCACTGTGGCCGATCTGACTGCCCAGGGCGGAAGTCTGCTCACCAAGGCCCAGTGGCTGGAGTTGCTGCCCCTGCGCATCGAAACCCAGTGGCCCAACCGCCAGGGTGAAGAAGAGCTGTTCTTTTCTGTCGACGGCAAGATCACCGGCAAGGGCTACCACTACAGCAGCCGGTCAGAGTCTGCAGCCAGTGGATCCTGGCGTGTGGAGGACGACGGGAAGGTCTGCACGCCCAAAACCTTTGTGGCCTGGAACAACAGCACGAACCAGTGCTGGTACTTCTTCCGCCTTGGCGCCGATTACTTTGCTGCGCAGAAGACCGATGCCGAGACCCGGCTGGGCAAGATCAAGTCGATGGGCAAGGTGGGCCCGTAGGTCACGCCATCTGTGATGGCGCTGATACCAGGCCAGCGCACGTCCCCGCTGTGCCAGGTCTGCTACCCGGCGAGCTCTGCTGGGCAGCACTGCCGCCTGGCCCTACACTGTTTCTGGCGGTCTGAGGGCTTTGTGCGCACGCCGCGCGATGGCGGCGGCGAAGAGCCCGAAAGACTATGGTTGAGCCTAAAACACCCGGAGGTGTGCCATGTGGAAAGTGCTGGTAGCGGTGGATGGATCGGAGCGCTCGCTCGATGCGGTGCGCCATGTGATCGACTGGGCGCGCCACGGGCTGCGCCTGCAGGTGGTGCTGGCCCATGTGCAGGAGCCCGCCACGCTGTACGAGCTGGTGACGGTGCGCGACCCTGAGCGCATTGCCGCGGCCAGCCTGGAGGCTGGCGAGCACCTGCTGGCCCCGGCGCGCGCGCTGCTGGAGGCGGCGCACATACCGTGCAGCACCGAGGTGGCCGTGGGCGACGCCGCCACCGTGTTGCCCGACATGGCCGAGGCGCTGGAGGTGCAGGCCGTGGTGCTGGGCGCGCAGGGGCATGGCGCGCTTGAAGGCGTGCTGGTGGGCTCGGTCTCGCAGGCCGTGGCCCGGGCCAGCCGTGTGCCGGTCACGCTGGTCAAGCATCCCGAGCCCGCCGACGAGGCGCTGGACGAAGCCGCGGCGGAGGCGGCTGACGATTGAGCCTGCGGGCCAGCGCCCGGCCCAAGCGCCCCAACACAGAGCACGAAGGCCACCCGAGGGCGGCCTTCGTGTGGGTGATGCGCCGCGGGCGCTTGCGCTTAGTCCAGCGAAATCTTCTGGTCGCGGATCAGCTTGTGCCAGCGCTGCACTTCGGTGCGGATCAGCTCGGCGTACTGCTGCGGCGTGCTGCCCACGGGCTCGATGCCAAAGTCCACCAGCTTTTGGCGGATGCTCGGGGTCTGGATGGCCGCTGCCACCTGCTTTTGCAGCGCATTCACCACCTCGGGCGGCGTGCCGGCCGGAGCCACCACGCCCACCAGAGCGGCGGCTTCCACGCCCTTGAAACCCAGTTCGGCAAACGTGGGCACGTCGGGCAACTGCGGCAGGCGCGTGGGATGCGCCACCGCCAGCGGGCGGATCTTGCCGCCCTTGATGAAGCCTGCACCTGCGGCCAGGTCCACCATCATGGCCGCCACCTGGCCGCCGGCCAGGTCGGTCAGCGCCGGTGCCGCGCCGCGGTACGGAATGTGCACCATGTGCAGGCCGCTGTTGACCTTGAGCAGTTCCATGGCCAGGTGGTGCGGGCTGCCCGCACCGGCCGATCCGTAGCTCAGCTTGCCCGGCGCGGCCTTGACCTTGGCCACGAAGTCCTTGGCGTCCTTGGCGTCAGAGCCCGGGCCCACCACCAGGATCATCGGAAACCGGCCCATCAGCGTGACGGGCGTCAGGTCTTTGTCGGGGTTGTACGAGAGCTTGGAATACAGCGCCGTGTTGAACACCATGGTGCCGTTGTCGGCCGACAAGATGGTGTAGCCGTCGGCGGGCGAGCGGCCCACGTCCGACGCCGCAATCGCCGTGTTGCCGCCGGGCTTGTTTTCGACCAGCACCGGCTGGTTGATTTGCGCAGACAACTGCTGGCCGATGGTGCGGGCCAGAAAGTCTGAGCCACCGCCCGCCGGATAGGGCACCACCCAGCGGATGGCCTTGGCCGGGTAGGCCTGGGCGTGCGCCGCCAGCGGGCCGCCCAGCAGGGCAATGGCCGCCAGTAGGCCGGTGGCATAGCGTCGGTTGAGCATGGCGTCTCCTTGTGTTCGCAACAGGGTCTGAGAGAATGAGAATGCCATCATATTACGCAATGCGTAATTAGTTTTGTCCGTAGAGACCCTGACCCGCGCAAACCCTATGCCCCGTACCCCTAGCCCCGACACGTCTGCCAAGCGGCGCCAGCGTGTGCAGTCGGCCGAAACCGGCATGACCATCCTCAAGGCCCTGGCGCGCTTGGGTGGTGCGGCCAGTCTTACCGCCATTGCGGCTGCGGCCGATGAAAGCGCCGCCAAGGTCCACCGCTACCTCAGCAGCCTGGCATCTGAAGGGCTGGTGGCGCAGCACCCGGCCACGCAGCATTACCACCTCGGGCCCGAGGCGGTGCGCATCGGCCTGGCGGCACTGCGCCAGTGCGACCCGGTGCGCATGGGTGAATCGGCCCTGCTGCGCCTGCGCGAATCGCTGCAGGTCACCTGCTTCATCGCCGTGCTGGGCAACCACGGGCCCACGGTGATGCGCATGGAAGAGCCTTCGCTGCCGGTCACGGTGAACATCCGCCCCGGCTCGGTGCTGCCGCTGCTGTGGTCGGCCAGCGGCCAGGCCTTTGTGGCCTTTGCCGACGATGCCGAACTGCGCGCCCAGGCCGAGGCCGAATACGCCGCAGCCACGGCCGAGCAGCGTTCGGTGATGGGCGGCCCCGACCCTGTGGGCACGCTGTGCCAGCAGGTGCGCACCCAGGGCTGCGCCATCGTGCGCGACACGCTGCTGGCGGGCATCAGCGCCATTGCCGCGCCGGTGCGCGACGCGCGCGGCCATGTGGTGGCCGTGCTTACCGCGCTGGGCGCGAGCAATGGTTTTGACACGCGCCCGGGCGGCAAGGTGTGCCCGGCGCTCATGCACGAGGCCAGCCTCATCAGCGCCGCCATGGGCTACGTGCCGCCCGCCGCAGGCTGACGCGCGCGGCGGTACTGCTTCGACATACGCGTAACAGGTCCCCCCGCAGAGCGTGGGCCGGGGCTGCGTGCGCCTGCGCCTTGGCGTACACGGCGCAGGCCGGTGGTGTTTTTACGCATTGCGTAATAGCATTTCGAAAACTAATATCGGCTGGCATGGCATCCGTGCCTGTCCCCTTGCCAAGTCTGCCCAGCACAGCCCTATGACGACCACAACCGCCTTCGCTTCTGCACCTGCCGCCCACCCGGGCCGTTGCCCCGTTGACCACGCATCGCTGGCCCCCAACGGCTGCCCGGTCAGTGCACGCGCTGCGGCCTTCAACCCTTTCGAGCCGGCCTACATGCAGGCCCCGGCCGACTACCTGCGCTGGGCGCGCGAAGAAGAGCCGGTGTTCTACAGCCCCCAGCTGGGCTACTGGGTGGTCACGCGGTACGAAGATGTGAAGGCCGTGTTTCGCGACAACATCCTGTTCTCGCCTGCGGTGGCGCTGGAAAAGATCACCCCCGCATCGCCCGAGGTGCTGCAGGTGTTGCAGGGCTACGGCTTTGCCATGAATCGCACCATGGTCAACGAGGACGAGCCCGATCACATGGCGCGCCGCCGCCTGCTGATGGACGCGTTTCTGCCCGAGCGGCTCATGGGCTTTGAGCCCATGGTGCGCCAGCTCGCACGCCAGACCATGGACCGCTTTGTGGACCGGGGCCGCGCCGATCTGGTGGCCGACATGTTCTATGAGATTCCGCTGACGATCGCGCTCAAGTTTCTGGGCGTGCCCGACGATGGGGCCGAGCAGTTGCGCCAGTTTGCGGTGGCGCACACCCTCAACACCTGGGGCCGTCCCACGCCCGAGGAGCAGATCGAGATCGCGCACAACGTGGGCCGCTTCTGGCAAACGGCACAGCGCATTCTGGATGCCATGCGCGCCCAGCCCGATGGCGAGGGCTGGATGTACGACACCATCCGCCAGCACCTGGCCCACCCCGACGTGGTGCCCGAGTCCTACCTGCGCTCGATGATGATGGCCATTTTGGCCGCGGCGCACGAGACCACCTCCAACGCCACGGCCAACGCCTTCCACACCCTGCTGTCGCACCGCAGCGCGTGGGAGGCCCTGTGCGCCAACCCCGCGCTCATCCCCAACGCGGTGGAAGAATGCCTGCGTGTGGCCGGCTCCATCATCGCGTGGCGGCGCGTGGCCACGGCCGACGCCGTAGTGGGCGGCGTGCCCATCCCCCAAGGCGGCAAGCTGCTGCTGGTGCAGGCCTCGGCCAACTTCGACCCGCGCCACTTTGAGAACCCGGACGAAGTCGACGTGTACCGCGAAAGCGCGGTGGAACACCTCAGCTTTGGCTACGGCGCCCACCAGTGCATGGGCAAGAACATCGCCCGCATGCAGATGCGCGTGTTCATCGAAGAGTTTGTGCGCCGCCTGCCGCACATGCGCCTGGTGCCGGGCCAGCGCCTGGAATACCTCTCCAACACCTCGTTCCGCGGTCCGGCGTCGTTGTGGGTGGAGTGGGACCCGGCCCGCAACCCCGAGCGCCTGGCGCATGCTCCTGTGCCGCAATTGGCGGCCTTCACCATTGGTCCGCCGCCCAAAGACGGCATCACCCGCAGCGTGGTGCTGCAGGCCAAAGAGCCCGAGGGCGAGGGCCTGTGGCGCCTGGTGTTTGCCAGTGCAGACGGCGGCCCGCTGCCCGCTTGGTCGGCCGGCGCCCATGTCGATCTGGTCGATGGCGGCTATCGCCGCAAATACTCGCTGTGCGGCCACCCGGAAGACCGCCAGCACCTGCAGGTGGTGGTGCAGCGCGAGGCCGCAGGCCGCGGCGGTTCGCGCCACTTTTGCGACGCACTGCAAGTGGGCCAGCGCCTGCAACTGGCCGGGCCCAAAAACCTGTTCCGCCTCGATGAAAGCGCAGCGCGCTACGTGCTCATTGCCGCGGGCATCGGCATCACGCCCATGCTGGCCATGGCCGACCGGCTCAAGGCCCTGGGCAAGCCCTACACCCTGCACTACGCGGGCCGCAGCCGCGCGCAGATGGCGCTGCTGCCGCGCATCACGCGCGACCACGCCGGGCAGGTGCACCTGTACGTCAAGGCCGAAGGCCAGCGCATGGCGCTGCCCGCCTTGCTGGCAGGCATTGGCGCGCAAGACCGCGTATATGCCTGCGGCCCGGGCCGCCTCATCGACGAACTGGAGGCCCTGGGCGCCGCCTGGCCCGAAGGCGTGCTGCACTACGAACACTTCAGCGGCGAAGGCGCAGCGCTGGACCCGGCCCGCGAACACGCCTTTGTGGCCGAGCTGCGCGATTCGAACCTGCACGTGCAGGTGCCGCCCGACCGCACCCTGCTGCAAGCCCTGCAGGCCGCGGGCGTGGATGTGCCCTGCGACTGCAACGAAGGCCTGTGCGGCACCTGCGAGGTGGCCGTGCTGGACGGTGCCATCGACCACCGCGACAAAGTGCTCACCCAAGCCGAACGCGCCACCCAGCGCCGCATGCTGGCCTGCTGCTCGCGCGCAGCGGGGCAGAAGATCGTGCTGGCGCTGTGAACTGGCAAAGTGCCGAACTGTTGTTTGCTACTGATTTGATAGCTTTTCATGCTTGATTCATAAGCACGAGCTGCGGTTTTTCCTTGCACTGCGCGGCGTGCGGTGGGGCGGCACTGGATGCGAGGCAGCAGTTTGGCGTAGACGGAGAAATGGCATCAAAAAACTCCATCGCTCCACCGTAAGTAGGGTGCAATTTGCGGTGCATCTGCTCTTGCCGGAAAGCAGGCACGAGTGGCACAAAGAAGTGCGCGACGGTGAATGAGTTGCCTAGCCAGTCGCTCGAGCCGACTTGCGTCGGCAAGCCGCCGCTCGCGGCGCAGCTTCAACGTTAGGCGGCTAAGGGGAGAGACGATGACATCCACAGTAGAAAGACTGGACGAAGATCTGCGAACGAGTGACGATCGCCGCCGACCGGAGCGGATTCAGCGAATTGTCTGGCTATCTGAGCACGACGGCCTTCCCAGTGCGATCATGGGTCGAGCCGAAACTCTGTACATGCTGCGTGAAGCTCGTGACGTTTTCGTCGATGGTTACTACGCGGCAGCACTGCTGCTTGCGATCTCGGTCATCAATCATTCACTGATTGAAGAGCTGCAACTCCGCGGCAGTCTTCAAGGCGATCCTGGCCTAAATGCTGTCCTGCACAAGAGTGAAGAACTGCAGATACTGCCAACGGAATGGTTCCCGCCCATCAGGCGACTGGTATCCCGTCGCCACCCCTTTGTTCACTTCAAGGAGCCGGACCACAAACACGCCTTGGGCGCTCGCATCAGGCAAGAGAAGACTCATCCCGTTCGCCTGCTCGAAAGAGACGCACAGGAAGCAATTGTGTTTATGTACCGGGTCTTTCGGGCAACTCTGCGTGAAGTCGCGTAACCCCCTCGTTCGAACTGGCCTGCAACAAGACGTCGCGGTCCGCTCAAGTCGAACCTTAGCCTGTTCACTTCCTGGTCTTCGCAGCCCCTGCCTTTGCAAACCGCCGCAGTGCTTCTCGAGATTGCACATCACCCACAGTGCAGGCCGCGCACACCACACCCCCTCCCATGAACATACGCAAGGCCCTTGGGCTCACCCTCTCCCACACAGCCCTCGCCCTTGCAGGCTTTACGTCGGGTATTTATGACCTGCCCATCCTCATTGCGCCCGATGCGCCCACGGCCGAGCAGGTGCGGGCGGCTTCGGCGCAGGCCTTGTTCCGTGGGGAGTTTCGGCGCGATCTGAAGGACATCGATGCCTTGCACTGGGGCGAGAGGGGGCCGTCACCGTGACGGCAACGGCCATTTGGCTGCTCGGCCGGGTGGCGTGGGGCCTGATTACAAGCTCTACTTGTCGCCGGAGTTTGTAGAGACCGAAGCCGGCGTTCAGCGCCTGAAGGTCCGCATCCTGCGGGTGTGCGGTGTGAAGACGTTCGAGCGCTGGGGGCGCTGCCCTGCAGGGGGAACCCGGCCCAGTCTGCGGCCATGATGGTGTGCTGCCGTGTGCACTGTGCGGCGTATGCGATGCGGCCCGTGCGGGCCGGCGCCAATGGCCGGCGGCCGCCATGTGGCGCAGCGGCGGCCTTTTCAGCCGCCTGGGCCTTGCGCAGCCTTGCCCTCAGGCCGCTTTGCGAAACGGCTCCGCAGGGCGCTCAAACTTGCCATGCGGCAGCGTGGCCAGGCGCGAGAACATGCGGCGCACGTAGCCGCGCACCCACAGGCATTTGTTGAGTTCGTCCACGGGCAGCGGGCCCGAGACGACGACGATGTCGTTGGCCACGTCTTGCGCACCGGCGGCGCGCAGGCGGCGGCGGGTGTTGTTGGCCCACGAATGGATGCGGGCGGGGCTGCCGTGCTGGTGCAGCTCGCCGGTGTGGCGGTCGAAGGCGATGGCCACGAGGTCGGTCTTGAGCTTGAAGCGGCGCTCGCCGGTGACCGCGCTCGGGGCTTCACGCATGTCATACAGATAGTAGCTGCCGGATTTGAGCTGGTATTGCATGTCCATGGGATGTTCCTCTTGGGGCGCATTGTCGGGCTGGAGACCGGGGCCAGACCGCTGAAAAGCACCGGCATTGCCCTGCTTTTCAGGCCCGGGCTGCGCGGCGCCGCGCCCGCTGCGGATTGTGGTGCGCGCAGGCCCCGGCACGCGCGGTGCGGGGCGTTGTCGAGGTAACGAATTGTGTAGCCTGGCTGGGGGGCGCCGGGCGCTTGGGGCCGCGGGCGCGGCGGGGGTCAGAAGTCCGTCAGGCTCAGGCCCACGCTGAACACGGTGCGCTTGCGGTTGTAGTCGATCATGCTGTCGCCATAGCCGCTGAAGAGCTGGGTGTGCAGGCGCAGGTTGCTTTTGCTGCCCCACAGGCCGGTGCCCAGGCTTTGCAGCCATTCCAGCCGCACCGACCCGCGCGAGCTGGTGGCCAGCGAATGGCGCAGCGTGGCCGAAAGGGTGTTGTCGGTGTCCATGTTCCAGCGCACGTTCAGTTCGCCGCGGCCCACATAGTCGCTGATGCCCGGGTTGTCGTCGCTGTCGGTGCTTTCGGGGATGCGCTTCCACAGCCGCGCGTTCACCTGCCAGCGGTTGTCCAGCTCCATGCCGGTCATCAGGTACACGCGGTTCCAGCTGCGCGACAGCGGCAGGCTCTGGCCGTTGGACTGGTGCACCAGCCCGATGCCGCTGTAGCGCCACTTCCAGCCCAGCGGCAGTTGCGCGGTGGTCGGATAGACGTACAGCACTTCGGGTTCGTGGTCGGTCGCGCGGAAGGGGCGCGACAGTTCGGGCGTGAACAGCTGCCAGTACGACTGCTGCGTGTAGCCAAACCACACCGAATCCTTGAGCGTGGGGTTGCCCTGCGTGAGCAGGCCCTGCGCGAGCTTGGTGCGCACGGAGAGCTGGATGCGGTTTTCGATCTTGCGGTAGGGCGTGGATTCGCTGGCCGTGTGGTCGGGGCTGCCCGACGTGGGCTGGCGGTTCACGCTGCTGCCGGCCGTGACGGCCACGGTGATGGGGCGGTAGCTGCGAAAGCTGAAGGTGCCGCAGTCGGTGCCGGTCTCCAGCTCCCAGAAGCGCGAGAGGTCGCTGTACTGGCCATCGCGGCAGCCTTCGGTGCGCGCCACCTCGATCATGCGGGTGGCGGGCAGCGTGGCGTCCACGGGCAGGGGCACGGCGCTGTCGGCCTCGGGCGTGGCGCTGGCCAGCGCGGGCGGTGCGCCCGTGGTCTGCTGCGCGGCCCACTGGTCAAAGCAGGCCAGGCGGGCGTTGGCGTCCTGCGTCATGGTGCTGCAGCGGCGCCAGGCGGCGTCACCGCTCTGGGCTGCGGCGCCCGCGGCCGGGGCCTGGGCCCAGGCGGCGGGTGCGGCCAGTGCGGCAG
>JBKBUN010000032.1:0-23326 GCA_046289925.1 Burkholderiaceae bacterium
CGTCTCGCCTTGCCTGGCGCGCCGATCACGGCACTGGCGGACGCATCCAACTGCGGTTTCTAGGCTGAAGGCCAACTGCACCGACCTGCACCTGCGCGACAAGTACAACCAGGACGTGGACAACGCCGAGCGGGCTGCCGACCTGGGCGCGCACGAGATCACCAAGGCGATCCACAAGACCTTCATCACGCTCATCGATCGCCTGAAAAGTGACGCCGACCGTGTGATGCGCACTGCCATGGGCGGGCTCTTGAGGGAAGAGCCTGGTGTGCGCGAAGTCATCATGCGCAAGGCGATTTACCCCAGGAGACTGTCGGACTTGGGAATCGTCGGCTGCATGCCAATGGCCAATGGGCCACAGCGGTCCATTTTTCACCGTCTTTGGGCCCCATAGCCCCGCTATGGGGCTGCAAATACGGCGAAAACGGTCCTCGCTGGGGCGCATGTGTGCTTTCGACGCCCCAAGCCCGACAGGCTCTTAGGTTCAAAAGCAAGCACGGGCAGTTGGTTTCATTGCGAAATCTTGGGCGCTTCCTCGATTTGGTATTCAAAGTAGTGCTGAAAGCTGAAGGCCAGGCTGGCCATCAGAATGGTGGTGCCCAACAGCAGTGAGACCACCACAGCCCCGATCGTCAGCCACTGGGTGTGGCCTGCGGGGGCGTCCTCAGGCAGGCTGGGGTTGTAGCGGGCGTTCCACTTCTCTTTGGGCGACAGCCCGAACAGGATCGCCTGCAGCGCACATCCGGCGATCGTGAACCCCAGGAAGGGGATCAACACCCAGCTCAACTGGTCGTCTTGCCCGAACTGCTGCATGCGCTGAATGCCGTACAGCCCGAGCGCGGTGGGAATTGGCAGCGCCCAGCCCAGCATGTCACCGATGCCGTGCAGGTAAAAGCGATGCAGGCCCAGCGGCCCGCCGGCAAAGGCCAGCCAGGTGGCGACGGTCTTGTTCTTGATCATGGGCGCGATTATTCCGGGGACGTTGTATCCCCTGCACCCAAGGTCTTTTCCATGAGCACGATGTCGCGCCAGGCACCGAACTTCCAGCCGACTGAGCGCATCACGCCCACGTCGGTAAAGCCGAGGGTGCGATGCACCCCGATCGAGCCCGCGTTGGCAGAGTCGCCAATCACCGCCAGCAGTTTGCGCACACCGCGGCGTTCGCACTCGTCCACCAGGGCCTGCAGCAACAGCCGCCCCACGCCCTTGCCGCGCGCAGCGTCGGCGACGTAGATCGAGTCTTCGGCCGAGAAGCGGTAGGCCGGGCGCGGCTTGAACCAGTTGGCATAGGCGTAGCCCAGCACCTGGCCGTCCTGCTCGGCCACCAGCCAGGGCAGGGCGCGACCCAGCACGTCGGCGCGTCGGGCGGTCATGTCGGCCAGGCTGGGCGGGTCGATCTCGAAGGTGCCCGTGCCGTGCAGCACATGGTGAGCGTAGATGGCCGTGATGGCCGGCAGGTCGGTGTCAAGAGAGTCGCGGATCTGGATCATGGGATAAAGGCATGGGCCCTGGGCACAGGGGCGGGGTTGCAAAAGGACAAAGCGCTATAATTGCAGGCTTTGCAGCGTGTCGCTGGCCGGGTGGCCAGTTGCGTGTCTCAAACGTTGCGAAAAAAACAGGGCCAGCAATCTAGCACGCAGGCCCAACCACCCGAAGGATCCAACATGGTCGTGATTCGACTCTCCCGCGGCGGCGCCAAGGGCCGTCCGTTCTACAACATCGTCGTGGCCGACAAGCGCGAGCGCCGCGATGGTCGCTTCATCGAGCGACTGGGCTTCTACAACCCCACGGCCCAAGGTGCGGCTGAAGGCCTGCGCATTGCCCAGGACCGCCTGACGTACTGGAAGAGCGTGGGCGCGCAAACCTCCCCCACCGTGGACCGTCTGATCAAGCAAGCCGCCAAGTCGGCCGCCTGATCAAGCGATCTGCCAGGGCGGGCTCCGTTGGCTGGACCGACGGACCCCGCCTTTTTTGTTTGAGAGCCCCAGGAGCCCGCATGACGTCTCTGCCTGCACTCGACGCAGCCGACCTGCCTGCCGACGCCGTTGAGGTGGGGCGTATTGCCGACGCCTGGGGCGTCAAGGGTTGGTTCAAAGTTCAAGCCTACAGCGCCAGCCCCGAGGCGCTGTTTTCGTCCAAGCGCTGGTATCTGCAGCCCCCCGAGCGTGGCGCCCGCCATTTCGAGGGCACGGTGCTCATGCCTGTGCGCCAAGCGCGCGAGCATTCCGACTCGGTCGTCGCCTGCTCCGATGGCGTGCCCGACCGCAATGCGGCCGAGGCCTTGCGCGGTGCGCGCATCTTCGTGCCGCGGTCGAGCTTTCCCACCACCAGCGAGGACGAGTACTACTGGGTGGACCTGATCGGCCTGGCGGTCACCAACCGCGAAGGCGTGGCCTTGGGCGTCGTGCGTGAATTGTTGTCCACTGGCCCGCAGACCGTGCTTGTGCTCGAAGAGACCGTAGACGGCAAGCCGCGTGAGCGGATGATTCCGTTTGTGGCCGCTTATATCGACCGCGTGGACTTGGCGGGCCGATCCATCACCGTCGACTGGCAACCCGACTACTGACCGGACGCCTGCACTGGCGATGGTCGGTCTGGGGTCCGTCTGCCCGGCCCTGCCTTGGGGGGGGCTTCCATTCATGTATCTCGGGTCTGCTGCCATGCGCTTTGACGTCATCACCCTGTTTCCTGAACTGTTCGGTCCGTTCCTGGCCAGTGGGGTGACGCGCCGCGCCTACGCCGGCCCGATCGAGGTGCACCTGTGGAACCCGCGCGACCACGCCGAGGGTCACTACCGGCGCGTGGACGATCGGCCCTTTGGCGGAGGCCCGGGCATGGTGATGATGGCCGAGCCGTTGGAGCGCTGCCTGAGGGCCATCCAGGCACAGCGGCCCGCACCGGCCCCGGTGGTGCTGTTCTCGCCCATCGGCACGCCGCTGCGACATGCGGTGGTGCAGCAGTGGTCGCAGGGCGAGGGGGCTGTGCTGCTATGTGGGCGCTATGAAGGGATCGACCAGCGTTTCATCGATCGCTATGTAACGGTGCAACTCAGCCTGGGTGATTTTGTGCTCTCGGGCGGGGAAATCCCGGCCATGGCGTTGCTCGACGCGGTGGCACGGCTGCAGCCCGGCGTGTTGCACGACGAGGGCAGCCACCAGTTCGACAGCTTCAACCCGGCGCTGGATGGCCTGCTCGACTGCCCGCACTACACCCGTCCTGAGGTTTGGAACGGCACGCCCGTGCCGCCGGAACTGATGTCGGGTCACCATGCGCGCATCGCGGCCTGGCGACGTGCGCAGCGCCTGCAGACCACGGCGCGATATCGGCCCGATCTCATCGAACAGGCCCGTGCGGCCGGTCGCCTGAGCCCGGCCGATGAAGCGCTGCTGCAGTCTGGGTGTGGCTTGCTATAATGATGGGCTTTTGATCCTCTGATCGGCCGTCGTGCGCTGCGTGCTGCACGACCCTACCGCCAATCCCGGCGATGCCATTTCCGGCGCGATCAAGATCGATGGATACCGATATGAACCTGATCCAGATTCTCGAAGCGGAAGAAATTGCCCGTCTGAACAAGTCCATCCCCGAGTTCGCCCCTGGCGACACCGTGGTGGTGAACGTGAACGTGGTGGAAGGCAACCGCAAGCGTGTGCAGGCCTATGAAGGCGTGGTGATCGCCAAGCGCAATCGCGGCCTGAACAGCGGCTTCACCGTGCGCAAGATCTCCAGCGGCGAGGGCGTGGAGCGTACGTTCCAGACCTACAGCCCGCTGATCGCCAGCATCGAAGTCAAGCGCCGTGGTGACGTGCGCCGAGCCAAGCTGTACTACCTGCGCGACCGCAGCGGCAAGTCGGCCCGCATCAAGGAAAAACTGCCCTCGCGCGTCAAGGCTGCTGCCGCCGAATAAAAGGCTGGCAATGCCCGACACCCGCCGCTACCGCGTCAGCCGTAGCGGCTTTTTGTTTTGGGGTCTGGCCTTCACCATCCCGCCCAACCCACCACGACGACCATTGCATTTCCATGAGTCCTGCTGGCACCGTGTCCTCTGTGATCGCCCCCGTGAAGAATCTGCCGGGCTTTGATCCCCGGCAGGTGCCGGTGGTGCCAGAGCCGCACGCTCTGCCCGCTGTGCCGCGGGAGCGGCTCACGCCTGCGGCGCTGCGACAGCGCTTTGCCCACCCCCCGGTGTGGGCGCCCGAGGTGGTGTTGGAAAAGCGCTTCACCGACCGCGACCCGGCGCACGCGTCGGTGCTGGTGGGCATCGTGCAGCGCGACGAGCCCACCGTGCTGCTCACCGAGCGCACCGTGCACTTGTCCACCCATTCGGGGCAGATCGCATTTCCAGGCGGGCGGGCCGATCCGGAAGACGTCACGCCTGCGGCCACCGCATTGCGCGAGGCGGAGGAAGAGGTAGGCCTGCCCGCCAGCGCTGTGGAGGTGCTGGGGGTGTTGCCGCACTACGTCACGGGCACGGCGTTCATCGTGTCCCCCGTGGTGGCCTTGATCGCCCCTGACGCACCGCTTGCGCCCAACCCGTACGAGGTGGCCGATGTGTTCGAGGTGCCGTTGGCCTTCCTGATGGACCCAGCCCACCACCGTCGCCACGTGCTCGAATGGGAGGGCGTGCGGCGCGAGTGGTTCTCGATGCCCTACACCGATGGCGACAAAGAGCGCTACGTGTGGGGTGCCACCGCGGGCATGTTGCGCAACTTTTACCGCTTTTTGCAGGCCTGACAGGGCCCGCCCGCCCGCACCGCCGCCTGAGGCCTGTGGCCGTGCGGCGCGGCTATGATTGTGCGCCATGAGTTTCTTCGCCATCCTGTTCGCTCTGTTGATCGAGCAGGCGCGCCCTTTGGCGCGCGGCAATGCCGTGCACGCAGGCCTGCGGGCCTGGACGCTGTCGGCGAGCCGCAATTTCGACGCAGGCAAGCCGCACCATGGCTGGGTGTGCTGGGCGCTGGCGGCGCTCGTGCCGTCGCTGGTGGCCCTGGGCGTGCACTGGGCGCTGCTGGTCTGGCTTGGCTGGCCGTTTGCGCTGATGTGGAGCGTGGCCGTGCTCTACTTCACGCTCGGATTTCGCCAGTTCAGCCACCACTTCACGGGTATCCGGGATGCGCTGGAGGTCGGCAATGAAGAGCTTGCGCGCGAGCGGCTGGCCAATTGGCAGCAGGTGGACGTGGTGGCCCTGCCGCGCAGCGAGATCGTGCGCCATGTGATCGAGTACTCGGTGATCGCCGCGCACCGCCATGTGTTCGGTGTGCTCGCATGGTTCTCAGTGCTGGCCGCAGTGGGGCTGGGGCCAGCGGGCGCGGTGCTGTACCGCATGTCGGAGTTTGTGGCCCGCTACTGGGCCTACAAGCAGCGCACCGGCCTGCAGCCTGTGAGCGAAGCCGTGCGCGACGCATCCGAACGCGCCTGGACCTGGATCGACTGGCTGCCCGCCCGCCTGACGGCGTTGAGCTTTGCGGTGGTCGGCAGTTTCGAGGAGGCGATCGAAGGCTGGCGCTTTCATGCCCAGCGTTTTCCCAACGACAACGACGGCGTGGTGCTGGCCGCCACGGCGGGCGCTATCAACGTGCGTTTGGGTGGCGAAGCCTTGCGTGCCCGCTCCCGTGGCCTGCCCGTATCGGGGATGGAATTGGAGCAGGACGTGGCCGACAGCGATGCCACCCCCGGCCGCGAGCCCGAGGTGGGGCACCTGCGCAGCGTGGTGGGGCTGGTGTGGCGCTCGGTCGTGGTCTGGATGCTGCTGCTGGCCCTTCTGACCATGGCGCGCTTGCTGGGCTGATGTGCTGCCAGTGTAGCGCCCGCAGGGTGCCACGGTACTTGGTGATCCATCGAATGCTCACGATTTAATAGCAAACTTTCGAGCTTTGATAAGCACAAGCTGCCCAAAAGGCTGGACGCCTGGTAGCCCTTAGTAGCGCGTTTCGCTAAGTTCTGCGAACAGTTCGCCGTAGATGCGGTAACGCGAGGGGCTGATTGCGTCTGGCGCGTCGTCTTCGCGCACCTGGGCTTGCACCGCACAGCCGGGCTCGTGCAGATGCGTGCAGTTGTAGAAGCGGCAGCCTCCTGCGTGGGCGGCGATGTCAGGCATGCAACGGGCCAGATCAGCAGGTGCCAGGTGGCGCAGCCCGAATTCCTGAAACCCTGGCGAGTCGATCAGCGCGGTCTGGCGCGCTTCGTCCACCCAGTACCAAGTGGTGCTGGTGGTCGTGTGGCGGCCTGAGTTCAGGGCTTGCGAGATCTCACCTGTCTGTGCTGTGGCCCCCGGCACCAGCAGGTTGATGAGGGTGCTCTTACCCGATCCAGAGGGGCCGATTACCAGCGTGGTCTTGCCCGTCAGGCGCTCGAGCAGGGCTGCGCGGTCGGTGTCGGCCGTGGAAGTGAGGGCCAGTGGCAGCACCTCGTATGCATGGCGGGCGGCAGCATCCCTTGCGGTGACTGCTGCAGCCATGTGGCGGTACGGTGTCAGCCGTTGCCAGGCACGTTCGAAAGGTTCGGCCAAGTCTCGCTTGTTCAGGCCGATGAGTGGTGGAATGCCCGCGGCTTCGGCTGCGATCAGCGCACGCGCAAGCTGACTTTCCGAGAACACCGGCTCTGCCGCGATCAGGATCAGCACCTGGTCGAGGTTGGCCGCAAAGGACTTGGTGCGGATCTCGTCCTGTCGGTAAAACAGGTTGCGCCGCTCCAGCACTTTCTCGATGGTGCCTTCATCGCCCTGGCCGGGCGGCGGAGGTTGCCACAGTACCCTGTCGCCCACCACCGCCTGACTTTTCTTGCCACGGGGGTGGCAGATGCGGCGCTGGCCATCGGCCGACTCGACCAGGCAATGGCGGCCGTGGCTGGCCACCACCAGGCCCGTTTGCTGCGAAGGCGTGCCCATGCAGGGCTCAGCGGGCCGCGTCCAGCAGCGCGTCAAAGCGTGCGGCGCAGTCGAAGTCGGACTCTGAAATGCCCTTCACGTCGTGCGTGTTCAGGCGTACGACACAGCGGTTGTAGTGCACCGACAGGTCGGGGTGGTGGTCCTGCGCATTCGCGATGAAGGCCACGGCGTTCACGAACGAGATGGTCTCGTAGTAGTTGGCGAAGTGGTAGGTCTTGGCCAAGGCCACGTCGTCGCCATCGCCGCTGAGCGCCCAGCCCTGCATGGTGCCCAGGCGGGTCACGATCTCAGTTGGGCTCAGGGCGCGGCGGGGGTGCTGCGACCAGTCTTTCTTGGCAAGCATTGATGTGGTCATGGTGTGGACGGGGGCAGGGGCAAGGGCATCCGGGCCAGGCGTTCCGAGGCCGGTGGATGGGAGTAATAAAAGCGCGCGTACACCGGGTCTGGGGTGAGCGTGGACGCGTTGTCCTCATAGAGCTTGAGCAGTGCCGAAGCCAACGCACGGCCATCGGCCTGTGCCATGGCATAGGCGTCGGCCTCAAATTCGTCACGCCGCGAAGCCTGTGCCATCAGCGGCCCGATGAAGAAGCCGAACACCGGCGCGACCAGCACGAACAGCAGCAGCGCCAGCGCATCGTTGGGGGCGCTGGCCAGGGTGGGGTCGAGCGAGACAGAGGGCTGTACGCCCAAGCCAGTGTAGAACCAGACCTGCCCCGACAGCCAGCCCAGCAGCGCAAACCCCGCGAGGCTGAATGCGAACATGAGTGCCATGCGCTTGAGGATGTGCCGGTGCTTGAAATGGCCCAGCTCGTGCGCCAGTACTGCCTCGACTTCGTCGGGGTTCAACTGGCGCAGCAGTGTGTCGTAGAACACCACCCGTTTGGCCGCGCCAAAGCCGGTGAAGTAGGCGTTGGCATGCGCGCTGCGGCGGCTGCCGTCCATCACGAACAGGCCGCGCGCCGAAAAGCCGCAGCGCTGCATCAGTGCCGTGACGCGGGAACGCAGGCTGTCGTCGGCCAAGGGTTCGAAGCGGTTGAACCAGGGGGCGATCACGGTGGGATAAATCACCATCAGCAGCAGGTTCAAGCCCATCCAGAACAGCCAGGCCCACAGCCACCACAGCGCCCCCGTGCTGGCCATGAACCACAGGATGGCAGCCGCCACAGGCAAGCCCAGCGCTGCCGCCAGCACGGTGGACTTGACGAGGTCGGTCAGCCACAGGCGCGCAGTGGTCTGGTTGAAGCCGTAGCGCTGTTCCAGGCAAAAGGTTTGGTACAGCGACAGGGGCAACTCGATCAGCGCACCGATGAGGGTGAAGCACGCGATCAGCGCCAACTGCTGCATCATGCCGGGGCCCAAGGCTTCCAGCAGGGCCTGATTTAGCGCATCCAGTCCGCCCAGTAGCGTCCAGCCCAGCAGCACTGCCGGGCCGAGCGACAGTTCCAGCAGACCCAGCCGAGCCTTGGCCACGGTGTAGTCGGCCGCTTTCTGGTGTGCGCTAAGCGGAATGTGGTCCTGGAAAGGCGCAGGCACCGCGTGGCGGTGGCGCATGACATGCCGGATCTGGCGCGACGCGAGCCATGCACGCAACACCCAACCCACCACCACAGCGGCCACAAACACCAGCGTGAACGCGAGCGAAGGAGAGAGAGAAGCCGACTCTTGCATGCGGCGCGAGTGTAGGCCATCGGAGACAATCGCCGCATGTCTGACGTCCACAACCCCACTCCCGCCGTGCTCACCAAATCCGACCAGAACCTCGTCTGGCTTGACTGCGAAATGACAGGCCTGCAACCCGACACCGACCGCATCATCGAGATTGCTGTGGTCGTCACCGGGCCGAACCTGGAGCCGCGCGTGGAAGGCCCGGTGCTGGCCATCCACCAGAGCGATGAAGTGCTCGGTCGCATGGACGCCTGGAACCGCGGCACGCATGGCAAAAGTGGTCTGACCGAACGGGTACGAGCCTCCACTGTGACCGAGGCCGACGCTGAGGCGCAGGTGCTGGCGTTTTTGCAGCACTATGTGCCCAAGGGCGTGGCCCCCATGTGCGGCAACAGCATCGGCCAGGACCGACGGTTTCTCGTGCGCTACATGCCGAAGCTCGAAGCCTTTTTCCACTATCGCAATGTGGACGTGAGCACGCTCAAGGAGTTGGCCAAGCGCTGGAAGCCCGAGGTCTACGCCAGTTTCAAAAAGGCCCAGCGCCATACCGCACTGGCAGATGTGCACGAATCCATCGACGAGCTGGCCCACTACCGCGAACATCTGCTGCGCGTGTGACAGGGCTGCGACTGCAGCTTGCGGGAAAACCCTGGTCGTGCGACAATCGCTTGCTTGGCAGACAGCACCACAATGTGCCCGCCAAGATTTTGCGCATCTCCTTCACACACTGGACGCGCGATGGTGCCGACGCACAGATCGCCTACAACGTCCCTCCATGGCACGCCATGGCGCCCGTTTGATGGTTGATGTTTTTTGAACCATCGACGGAGCATGCAGGCCCTGCGGGCTGTGCATTCGCCGTGTGAGATCACCATGACCGACACCATTGCAGTGCAAGGCACTGAGGCCGCTGCATCCCTGAACGAAATCTCTATCACCACTGAAGCAGTGGTTGCCACCCCGAACGCTTTCGCCGCACTGGGCCTTGCGCCTGAACTCGTGCAGGCCGTGACCGATCTGGGCTACACCCAACCCACCCAAGTTCAGTCCAAGGCCATTCCGCTGGCCATGGGTTTGGATGGTCAGTCTGACCGCTTCATCGATCTGATGGTGTCGAGCCAGACGGGCAGCGGCAAGACCGCCGCGTTTCTGTTGCCCGTGCTTCACACGCTGCTGCGCCAACAAGCCGAAGCCGCTGCCCAAGCCCAGGCCGAGTACGATCGTGCAGTGGCACAAGCCGCTGCCCGTGGAGAGCCAGCTCCCAAACGTGCGCGCCGCAAAGACCCGACCAACCCCCGCAACTTCCAGGCCGCCACACCGGGTGCGCTGATTCTGTGCCCGACGCGTGAACTCGCCCAACAGGTGGCGCACGACGCCATCGACCTGGTACGCCACTGCCGCGGTTTGCGCGTGGCCAACGTGGTGGGCGGTATTCCGTACCAGTTGCAGATTGCGCGCCTGCAAAACGCCAACCTCGTGGTGGCGACGCCAGGCCGCCTGCTGGACCTGCAGCGTTCGATGCAGATCAAGTTGGACCAGGTGCAGTTTTTGGTGGTGGACGAAGCCGACCGCATGCTCGATCTGGGCTTCTCGGACGATCTGGCCGAGATCAACCAACTCACCAGCCAGCGCAAGCAGACCATGATGTTCAGCGCCACGTTCGCGCCGCGCATCCAGCAACTGGCCATGCGCGTAATGCACGACGGCGGCGCCGCGGTGCAAAAGGTGACCATCGATTCGCCGCAGGAAAAACACGCCAACATCAAGCAGGTGCTCTTCTGGGCCGACAACGCGCAGCACAAGCGCAAATTGCTCGACCACTGGCTGCGCGATACCTCGATCAATCAGGCGATTGTGTTTGCCAGCACCCAAGTTGAGTGCGACGGCCTGGCCAACGACCTGCAACAGGAGGGCTTCTCGGCCGTGGCGCTGCATGGCGCATTGAGCCAAGGTTTGCGCAACCGCCGCCTGATGGCGTTGCGCAATGGCCAGGTGCAGATCCTGGTGGCCACTGACGTGGCCGCCCGCGGGATCGACGTGCCGACCATCACCCACGTGTTCAACTTTGGTCTGCCAATGAAGGCTGAGGACTACACCCACCGCATCGGCCGCACCGGCCGCGCGGGCCGGGACGGCCTGGCCGTGACCTTTGCCGAGTTCCGCGACCGCCGCAAGATTTTCGACATCGAGGGCTACAGCCATCAGCCGTTCAAGGCCGAAGTCATTCCGGGCCTGGAGCCTACCCAGCGTGCCCCGCAAGGCGGTGGCCGTGGCGACTTCGGTGGCCGGGGTGGTCCTCGTGGCGGTACGGGTCGGCGAGAAGGTTTCGGGCGTGAGCGACGTGACTTCGCTGGCCGCGGTACTCCGGCACCGCGCGATCGTTTCGAGCGCAGCGACCGTGCCCAAGCTCTCGGCGGCCGTCGCGACGGTGATGGCTATGGCCGTAAGCCGGGCTTTGGCGACGCAGGCCGCGCACCGTACGGCACGGGGCGCAGCGAGAGTGCTCGCATGGAGTTTGCGCCGCGCCGCGCCGCCGGTGCAGCGCCTGCTGGGCGCAGTTTCGTCCCCCATGGCGGCTCGGGCAAGCGCCCGGCACGTCCTGCGCGCTGAAGAAATACCGCGCTGCGTTTACCCTACAAACGCCAGCCCAGCGGGCCGCTCCACTGCCGTTTTTATGTTTTCGTAAACCCCTGGGCCAGGCGGCGGCCTCTGTACAAGCCTCCCCCTGGGAGGCTTTTTCTTTTGCGCCCCGGGGCTGCACCGGCATGGCTTGGCGAAATAATGTCTGATCCAGGAGGGTGCATCCATGACCTTGATGAGCCAAGTTGCCGACTTCGAATCCATGTTCGAACTGGCCCCCGTATCGCTCTGGCTCGAAGACTACAGCGCGCTGCGCCAGTTATTTGATCGGTGGCGGGCCGAGGGCGTGGAGGATCTGCGCGCCCACCTGGCCGATGACCCGAGCCGTCTGCAGGATTGCAGCCGTTGCCTGCAGGTGCTTCGGGTGAACCGCCGCACGCTCGATTTGTTTGCCGCCAGTTCGCAGCCGCAATTGGTGTCGCAACTGCATCGGGTGTTCCGCGACGACATGCACCATACGCTGGTGCATGAACTGGAGCAGTTATGGAATGGGCATCTTGAAGTCGCCAACCAGACGGTGAACTACACCCTGGACGGCCGCCGGCTGGACGTTCATGTGCGCATCCGCGTCTTGCCCGGCCATGAGCAGCGGTGGGATCGTGTCCTCGTGTCGCTGGAGGATGTGACCCAGCAGACGCAAGGCGTACGCCTCCTGCAGCGCAGCGAGCGCTATGCGCGCGATCTTTTCGAGTACTCGCCGGTGTCGCTCTGGGTGGAAGACTTCAGCGTGGTCAAGCACCTGCTGGACGGCGTCCGTGCACAGGGCATCACCGACTTTCGCACCTTCTTGCAGGTGCATCCCGAGTTCGTGACCCGATGCATGCAGGAGATCCGCGTCATCGATGTGAATCAGCTCACGCTGCGCATGTTCGGAGCCCAGAGCAAAGAGGAGCTGCTCGGTAACCTGGGACGGGTGTTTCGCGGCGAGATGCACGAATCCTTCTCTGAGCAGTTGCAGGACCTTTGGGAGGGCAAAACCTTCCAGCAGCGCGAGGTGGTGAACTACGCGTTGTCAGGCGATGCGGTGTACATCCACATGCAGTTTGCCGTATTGGCCGATCATGCGCACGACTGGGGGTTGGTGTTGCTGTCGCTGGTGGATATCACAGCCCGCAAGAAGGCCGAGGCATACCTGGAATATCTCGGCAAACACGACGTGCTCACGCAACTGCGCAACCGCGCCTACTATGCGGAGGATCTCAACCGCATCAAGCGCAAGGGGCCATGGCCTTTCTCGGTAATCGTGATCGACCTCAATGGGCTCAAGGCGGTGAACGACGAGCGTGGACATGCCGCTGGCGATGCGCTGCTGCGGCGCATTGGCGAGGTGTTGGCCAAAGCGGTTGACGCACCTGCATGCGCCGCCCGCGTCGGGGGAGATGAATTTGCGGTGTTGCTCCCGGGAGTTGATGCGCGCGGTGCGCAGAACGTGCAGGAGCGCATTCTTTCGCTGCTTGAACTGAACAACCAGTTCTATCCCGGGCATCCGATCAGCCTGGCGATGGGCCTTGCGTCATGCGACAGCAGCGATCAGATCGATGCAGCCCTGCACCGCGCCGACCAGGCCATGTACGCGGAGAAGATGCGGTATTACCAGGAAAGAGGGGCCGACAGGCGCCGCAGCTGAGTGGCCTGCGGTGGGGCCCTCAACCGAGCGACGCCGCTTGGCCGATCTCGGGCCAGCGGTGGCGCAAGTAGATCCAGGACACCATGCCCACGCTCATCATCAAGAGTGAGGTCGCGGCCAGCCACAGCGTCGAGTGCATGACCAGTGGCGCGATCACCCCGGCCACCAGCCCGTTGGCAGTAGAACCCACACAGGCCTGCATGGAAGATGCCATGCCGCGGCGCGTGGGGTTCAAGTCGAGCACCAGCAAGGTGACCACCGGCACCATCAGCGCCCAGCCAAACGAAAAAACCGCAATCGGAATGAGCGCCCAAGACACATGGGCGGTGAACAGCGCATTGGCCGCCAGATTGACCACGCCCACGGTCGCCATGATCCAGAAGCCATAGCGGATCTGCTGGTATGGGCGGATGCGGCCGGCGAGCCGCCCACTGAGCCATGCGCCGCCCATAATCCCGGAGATCGTGAGCACGAAGAACCAGAAGAACTGCGTGGGCCTGAGTGCCAGGTGTTCACCCAGAAATGCCGGTGCGGCCAGCACATACAAGAACATGCCGTTGAAGGGCACGCCGCTGGCCAGCGCCAGCAACACAAAGCGCGCGCTGGAGCCCAAGGCCCAGTAACCCCGCATCAGGTTGCGTACGTTGAAGGGCTGGCGATGCTCGACATGCAATGTCTCGGGCAGCAGCTGGTAATTGGCTATCCACAGCGCCACGCCGATGGCTGTCAGAAACCAGAAGATCGCATGCCAGTCGGCATGCACGAACAACCAGCCGCCCACGATCGGGGCTACGGCCGGTGCTACCCCGAAATAGATGGTCACCTGGCTCATCACCTTCTGTGCCTGGGCCGGCGGAAACATGTCACGGATCACCGCGCGCGAGACCACGATGCCCGCGCCAGTGGAAAGGCCCTGCAGCGCCCGGAAGAAGATGAGTTGCCCGATGCTCTGTGACAGCGCACAGCCCGCCGAGGCCAGCGTGAACATGGCAATGCCCGTGAGCACTACCGGGCGGCGCCCGAAGCTGTCGGCCAGCGCTCCGTGGAACAGGTTCATGAACGCAAAGCCGAACAGGTAGGCCGACAGCGTCTGCTGCATCTGCACCGGGCTCGCGTTCAGCGACTGGGCGATGCCGGCAAACGCTGGGATGTACGTGTCGATGGGAAACGGCCCGAGCATGCCCAAGAGGGCGAGCAGGACCGCCAGGGCCCAGCGCGGTGCGCGCCAGAGCGTGGAGGCATCAGGGTTCATGGGAATGCTAAGTGTGCATGCATTATGGCCACGGCAGCGTGCACTGGTGTGGGCGGGGCTGCGGCCCTGTTGCACCGTGCCCGATGCGGCCAAAGCAAAACGCCCGACCAGGGGACTGGTCGGGCGCCGGTGTTTGGTGGGTCCTGAAGGATTCGAACCTTCGACCTACGGATTAAGAGTCCGCTGCTCTACCAACTGAGCTAAGAACCCAAACTTTCTGACTGCGCTGCAGCAGAGCCCCGAATTATGCACTATTTTTGCTCAGGCGCGCAAGTGGGTTGTATTCCAGCTCTCTGTGCGGGTCAGGACATCGCATTGCGGCTGGCCAGTTCGACGAACAGGCCACTGTGGTCGAGTTCGCCCAGGCCATGGTCCACACCCTCGGCATACAGGCGCTCGAACAGGGCGGTGATGGGGGCGTCGAAGCCGATCTCGCTGGCCGTGGCGAGGGCGTTGCGCATGTCCTTGAGCTGCACCGCCATGCGGCCGCGCGGCGCAAAGTCGCGCTCCACCATGCGCGCGCCGTGCAGTTGCAGGATGCGGCTGTCGGCAAAGCCCCCAGTGATGGCTTCGCGCACTTTGGCCATGTCGGCGCCGCCCTTGGCGGCGAACAGCAGGGCCTCGGCTACGGCGCCGATGGTGATGCCGACAATCATCTGGTTGGCCAGCTTGGTGAGCTGCCCTGCGCCGTGCGGTCCCACGTGCGTGGCCCGCCCCAGGGCTGCAAACACGGGCTGTGCGGCGGTAAAGTCTTCGGCGCGACCGCCGACCAGGATGGCCAGGGTGCCGCTCTCGGCGCCCACCGTGCCGCCCGAGACGGGAGCGTCCAGGTGCCGAACGCCCAACTCGCCCAGGCGCGCTGCGTGGTCGCGCGCCTCGCGGGGCTGGATGGAGGCCATGTCGATGACCAGCGCGCCGGGCCTCAAGGCCTGGGCCACGCCCAGCTCAAACAACACATGACCGACGACAGGCCCGTTCTCCAACAGACTGACCACCACATCTGCGGAGCGCACCGCCTCGGCGGCTTCATCGGCCACCAGGATACCGTCGTCCCGCAAGGGTTCGGCCTTGGCGCGCGTACGGTTCCACGCCGTCACTTGATGGCCTGCGGCTTGCAGCCTGCGCGCCATCGGAAAGCCCATCATGCCGATGCCCAGGACGGTGATGCGAAGCGGAGAAAGACTCATGGTGGCACAGGGTCGGAGATAAAAATAGGATGGGCGCGGGTGGGGTCACGCCAAGAGGAACATGATCGGCATTTTCAGGCCGGCAGTCTGTCACAGAGCTTGCAGGCGGGCGGGCCCGGCCCGATGATGCGGCCCCATGGCTTTGTACACCCCCTTGCCGCCGCTGGCTGGCATACCCACCGCTGCCTCCGATCCTGCTTGGCTCGAACGCATGTACAACAACCGCGCCATGGTGCCCGACCATGCCGAGCGGCTGCGAGACTGGGCCCGGCGCTCGGCCGTGGTGCGGGCATCGCAGCCTGCAGCGCTGGATCTCCGGTACGGCCCCGAGGCGTCTGAGACGCTGGATGTGTTTCCTGCGGCCACGGCCGATGCCGCTTCGGTGCTCGTGTTCCTGCACGGAGGCTACTGGCGTGCGCTCGACAAGGCCGACCATTCGTTTGTGGCGCCTGCCTTCAACCAGGCCGGCGTGTGTGTGGTGGTGCCCAACTATGCCTTGTGCCCGGGCACAGAAGCAGCCCCCGTCGGCATCGGCACCATTGCCCGGCAGATGCAGGCCGTACTGGCCTGGGTGCAGTGCCATATTCATGCGCACGGCGGCGATCCGGCGCGGATCACCGTGGCAGGGCATTCGGCTGGCGGGCAATTGGCGGCCTGGTTGCTGGCGCAAAACCCCGCCGAGGTTCGCAATGCCTTGTCGATTTCGGGGCTGCACGATCTGGAGCCGATTTGGCGCACTGCGTTTTTGCAGCAGGACTTGCGGCTGGACGCCGCCCAGGTGCAGGCTTTGAGTCCGGCGCGGCTGCCCGCGCCTGCGCGGGGCAGGCTGGTGGCCGTGGTGGGTGGCGATGAGAGCGCCGAGTTTTTGCGGCAGGCGCAGCTGGTGCAGGATGTCTGGGGCGCACAGCGCGTGCCGCGGGTCGAGGTGCTGCCCGGGCGCAACCACTTTACGGTGCTGGAGGCGCTGGCGGAGCCGGACCATGCCCTGCACCGCCTCGCGCTGGAATTGCTGCGCAGCGCATGACGCTGTGGGTCTGCGTGCGCCGCCTTCGGCTTACATCAGCAGATGTTCGCCCGCGTTGTCGCCGCCCAGGATCACATAGTTCACCTTGCGGATGTCCATCAGCTTCTTGCCGCCCGCGTAGCTGATGGAGCTTTGCACGTCCTGCTCCATCTCGATCAACGTGTCGGCCAGCTTGCCCTTGATGGGTTCGAGGATGCGCTTGCCTTCGACGTGCTTGTACTCGCCCTTGTTGAAGTCGCTGGCCGAGCCGTAGTACTCTTTGTAGAGCTCACCATCGACCTCGACGGTCTTGCCCGGTGATTCTTCGTGGCCTGCGAACAGCGAGCCGATCATCACCATCGAAGCGCCGAAGCGCACGCTCTTGGCGATGTCGCCGTGGCAGCGAATTCCGCCGTCGGCAATGATGGGCTTGGTGGCCACGCGGGCGCACCATTTGAGCGCGCTGAGCTGCCAGCCGCCCGTGCCAAAGCCCGTCTTGAGCTTGGTGATGCAGACCTTGCCCGGACCAATGCCCACCTTGGTTGCATCGGCCCCCCAGTTTTCGAGGTCGATCACGGCTTCGGGCGTGCCCACATTGCCGGCAATCACGAAAGACTGTGGCAGGTGCTGCTTGAGGTAGCCGATCATGTTCTTCACGCTGTCGGCATGGCCATGGGCGATGTCGATGGTGACGTACTCGGGCACCAGGCCCTCGGCCTTGAGGCGGTCCACGGTGTCGTAGTCGGGCTGCTTCACGCCGAGCGAAATCGACGCATAGCAGCCCTTGGCATGCATTGCGCGCACGAACTGCACGTTGTCCAGGTCGAAGCGGTGCATGACGTAGAAGTAGCCGTTCTGCGCCAGCCAAGTGCAGATTTTTTCGTCCACCACTGTCTTCATGTTGGCCGGCACCACCGGCAGGCGGAAGCTGCGCGCACCCAACTGCACGCTAGCGTCGCATTCCGAGCGGCTTTCCACGCGGCACTTGCGCGGCAGCAGCAGGATGTTGTCGTAGTCGAAGATTTCCATGAGATTCCAAGCTCCTGTAGAAGGCGCTGCCGAACCATTTCGGCGGCGTGGGGCGCTTGGCTTGGGCTCCGGCTTTGCGGGCGCGGGCGTGGTGGCCCGTGCCGAACCCTGCTGTGCGCAGGCACAAAAAACCGGGCATCAAGAAACTTGGGCCCGGTGATTGATTCTACTCCCCCCGGCCGCTTTGCGGGGCGTAGGAGCGCCAGGCGGCGCTACTCGCAATGCGCACGCGCGGCGGCCACCAGGCGACCTTCGGCGTCTTGTACCCAGCCGGCTACGCCCAGGCGCGCGGCCTGGGCACCCTCGGGCACGCGCATGCCGCGCAGGTCTTTGAGCGGGCGTCGGCCATCCCAGTCGGCCGTGGTCGCGGCCCGTACCAGCACACGCGCAACCCCAGCGCCTTCGGTGCCCGCGGACAGGTGCTCCACCAGGGCCATGGTGGAGCGGTAGGCCCCTGGCGGCAGGGGGCGGCCGCGCCACTCCAGCATCACGCCCAGGTAGCCTGCAACCGGCAGGCCGTGTACCACGCGCAGCGCTTGTGGGCCGCGATGTTCCAGCGCTGTCACGTGCACGGCGGTGGGGGTCGGGCTGCTGCGGTCCAAGGCTTGCAGACGCGCCGTGGTTTCGACCATGGCGGCGGCGGCCAGCGGAGCGTCGTCGCCTTGGGGGCTGGGGGCGATCCAGTCGAGCAGCAGCGCCGACGGGCCTGGCGCTGGGGTGCGCGGGTCGCTCCAGCAGGTGTCGCAGTCGGCGCTCAGAAAGCGCTCGAACAATGCGGTGGGCGCGGGCTGGCCGTCGCTGCGGCAGCCGATCTGAGCGTGGGCGGGCCAGCTGGCGGCCACCAGCAAAGGCAGTGCAGCAAGTGGGTGCAGGGCAATACGAGGGGCGAGGTGCAAGAGGGTCTGCAAGGGCATTTCCGGCTCCAGATGCGCGGGGGCGGTGTCGCGAGGGGCACTGGGGGTCGCGTCTTACGCGACCGCGGGCGCTTTCTACAATGCCCGGATGTTCCCACACGACCTGTTCGCCGAGCCGCCCGCGCCGGCGGAACCCCCGCATTCCGCTCCACCATCGCCATCGGCCTCGCCCCTGTTGGCCCACCTCAACCCCGAACAACTGGCCGCCGTCACGCTGCCGCGCGGCCATGCGCTGATCCTGGCCGGTGCGGGTTCGGGCAAGACGCGTGTGCTCACCACGCGCATCGCCTGGCTGCTGCAAAACGGCTATGCCACGCCGGGCGGCATCTTGGCCGTCACGTTCACCAACAAGGCGGCCAAGGAGATGGTCACGCGCCTGTCGGCCATGTTGCCCATCCAGGTGCGCGGCATGTGGATCGGCACCTTCCATGGCCTTTGCAACCGGCTGCTGCGTGCACACCACAAGGCGGCCGGGCTGCCGCAGAGCTTTCAGATCCTGGACACGCAAGACCAGCTCTCAGCCATCAAGCGCCTGTGCAAGCAGTTCAATGTGGACGAGGAGCGTTTTCCGCCCAAGCAACTGGCCTACTTCATTGCCGGTTGCAAGGAGGAGGGCATGCGCCCCGGCGATGTGCCTGCACACGACGCCGACAGCCGCAAGAAGGCAGAGATTTACCAACTGTACGAAGCGCAATGCCAGCGCGAAGGCGTGGTCGATTTTGGCGAGCTGATGCTGCGCAGCTACGAACTGCTGCGTGACAACGATGCGGTGCGCGCCCATTACCAGCGGCGTTTTGCGTACATCCTGGTCGATGAGTTCCAGGACACCAACCGCCTGCAGTACCTGTGGCTCAAGCAGATGGCGGGCGACGAGGTGGGCGGGCGTTTGCAGACCTACGGCAGCGTGATGGCCGTGGGCGACGACGACCAGAGCATTTATGCGTTTCGCGGTGCGCGCGTGGGCAACATGGCCGACTTCGTGCGCGAGTTTGCCGTGCAGCAGCAGATCAAGCTGGAGCAGAACTACCGCAGCCACAGCAACATCCTCGACTCGGCCAATGCGCTGATCAGCCACAACAGCCGCCGCCTGGGCAAGAACCTGCGCACCACCCAGGGGCCGGGCGAGCCGGTGCGCGTGTACGAAGCCCCAACCGACCTGGCCGAGGCGCAGTGGATGGTGGACGAGATCCAGCAACTGGTGCGCAACGACGGCCACGCGCGCCGGGAGATTGCAGTGCTCTACCGCAGCAACGCGCAAAGCCGCGTGATCGAGTCGGCGCTGTTCAACGCCCGCGTGCCCTACCGCGTGTACGGCGGTCTGCGGTTTTTTGAGCGCGCTGAAATCAAGCACGCGCTGGCCTATCTGCGCCTGCTGGAGAACCCGCACGACGACACCAGTTTTCTGCGCGTGGTGAACTTTCCGCCGCGCGGCATTGGTGCGCGCAGCATCGAGCTGCTGCAGGACGCCGCCCGCAGCGCGGGCTGCTCGCTGCACGACGCCGTGAGCGCCGTGCCTGGCAAGGCTGGCGCCAATTTCGCGGCCTTTGTGGCGCTGATCGATGTGCTGCGCGAGCAGACCCAGGGCCAGAACCTGCGCACCATCATCGAGCAGATGCTGCATGCCAGCGGCCTGCTGGAGCACTACCGCGCCGAAAAGGAAGGCGCCGACCGCATCGAGAACCTCGAAGAGCTGGTGAACGCGGCCGAGAGCTTCGTCACGCAGGAGGGCTTTGGCCGTGATGCAGTGGCGCTGCCGATCGATGAGCACGGCGCGCCGCTCACGCAAAGCCCGGCCAGCCAGGGGCTGGACCCCAATGTGCCGCTGCTCGATACACCACTGCCCGGCCCCGAGGGCATGGTAGACGCCGACACCGGCGAAACCCTGTCCCCGCTGGCGGCCTTCCTGACCCACGCGGCGCTGGAGGCCGGTGACAACCAGGCCCAGGCGGGCGAAGACGCGGTGCAGTTGATGACCGTGCATGCCAGCAAAGGGCTGGAGTTCGACTGCGTGTTCATCGGCGGCATGGAAGAGGGTCTGTTCCCGCACGACAACGCCGCCAGCGACCGCGACGGTCTGGAGGAGGAACGCCGCCTGATGTACGTGGCCATCACCCGCGCGCGCCAGCGCCTGTATCTCAGCCATTCGCAAACCCGCCTGCTGCACGGGCAGACGCGCTACAACCTGCGCAGCCGCTTCTTGGACGAACTGCCCGAAAGCGCGCTCAAGTGGCTTACGCCACGCCAGGGTGGGTTTGGTTCTTTTGCTCCTGATTCAGGAGCTGCTCGTGCTTATCAAACCAAGGCTGCAGGCGGATTTGGCTTCAAACCAGACACTTTTGCCAGCCCGCCCGTGCCACCGCAGAAGGCTGCGCCCTCGCACGGTCTGCGCGCAGGGCTGGCGGTGTTCCACACCAAGTTCGGTGAAGGCAAGGTGCTGGCCATCGAAGGCGCGGGCGACGATGCACGCGCGCAGGTGAACTTTCCGCGCCACGGCACCAAGTGGCTGGCGTTGTCGGTGGCCAAGCTCACCGTGGTGGAGTAGCCGGCGACAGGCGCGGGCCACACCGCGCCCGCCAGCCCTGTCGCGGCTGTCATCGTGCCGACACTCGAACGTCACGGCCGCGTCATGGCCGGTTTCTACGCTGCGAGGGTCTTGTTTGAACCCCCACGAGGAACCCCATGACCCATCGCGCCGATGCGGCTGCGCCTGCAGCCATCGACTTCAACAACGAGAACGCCAACACCAGCGCCAATCCCACGTTCGAGGCTGTGCTGGACGCGCGCCTGTCGCGCCGCGGTCTGCTGCGCGGCGGCGTGGGCAGCGTGGGTGCGGCCGTGCTCGGCGGCTTGAGCCTGTCGGCCTGTGGTGGCGGCAGCGACCCAGCCCCGGCACCGACACCCGCGCCGGCCCCGGCACCCGGCCCCAAGCTGCTGGGCTTTGACGCCGTGCCCAAGAGCCTGGCCGACAGCGTACTCGTGCCCGCTGGCTACACCGCCAGCGTGCTGTTTGCACTGGGCGACCCCATGGCCGCTGGCGTAGCCGCCTTCAAGAACGACGGCACCGACACGGGCTTTGACCAGCGTGCGGGCGATCACCACGACGGCATGGAATGGTTTGGCCTGGGGGCTGACGGCCGCCGCAATGACAGCGCCACCGAGCGCGGCCTGCTGGGCATCAACCACGAAGCCACCACCGACGAAAAGCGCTCGTCCTTCTTCCTGCACGCCGATGGCGGCACCAGCACCCTGCCACGCCCAGCCGCCGAAGTGGACAAGGAAGTGGACATCCACGGCGTGTCCGTGATCGAAGTCGCCAAGACCGCAGGCAAATGGGCCTATGTGCCGGGCTCGGCCCTGAATTTCCGTCTGACGGCGCTCACGCCCATCGACATTGCAGGCCCGGCCCGCGGCCATGCGCAAATGATCACCAAGTATTCGCCGCAGGGTACGGCCACGCGTGGCACCCTCAACAACTGCGGCACCGGCAAGACGCCGTGGGGCACCTTCCTCACGGGGGAGGAGAACTGGTTCGGCTACTTCACCCGCAGTGACACCGACGACGCCGCCCGCGGCAACGACAAGAGCGTGACCGCGCTGCGCCGCTACGGCCGCAACCAGGGCGCAGCCTCGCGCCACGGCTGGGAAACTGGCGGCACGGCCGACAAGTACCAGCGCTGGAACAACAGCAAGATCGGCACCTCTACCGACGGCAGCGACGACTACCGCAACGAGATGAACGGCTTTGGCTACATCGTGGAAGTCGACCCCTACGACAAGACCCGCCGCGCCAAAAAGCGCACGGCCCTGGGCCGCTTTGCGCATGAGAGCGCAGCCTTCGGCAAGGTGGTGGCTGGCCAGCCGCTGACGGTGTACATGGGCGACGACTCGCGCGGCGAGTACATCTACAAGTTCGTCTCCGACGCGCTGTGGAGCGAGGCGGACGCCAACGCCGCTGACCGCATGGCCGTGGGCGACAAGTATCTCGACAGCGGCAAGCTGTATGTGGCCAAGTTCAACGCCGACGGCACGGGCCAGTGGGTCGAGCTGAGCCTCGCCAACAGCGCCATTGCCAACTACAGCGTCTACAAGTTTGCCGACGCGGGCGATATCGCCATCAACACCCGCCTGGCCGCTGACGCCGTGGGCGCCACCAAGATGGACCGCCCTGAGTGGGGCTCCGTGAACCCCGCCAACGGCGAGATCTACTTCACGCTCACCAACAACAGCAACCGCAGCGTAAACCCCAGCGGCAGCCAGTACCTGCCCGACGCCGCCAACCCGCGCGCCTACACCGACATGAAGGGCAGTACCGCCCAGAACGGCAACCCCAATGGTCACCTGGTGCGCTTGAAGGACGGTGCCGCCAACAGCTTCACCTGGGACGTGTACCTGTTCGGTGCGGAAGCCGGTGCCGACAGCGGTATGGTCAACATCTCGGCGCTCACCGCCGACAACGACTTCTCCAGCCCCGACGGCCTGGTGTTCAGCAAGGCCACCGGCATCTGCTGGATCCAGACCGACGACGGTGCCTACACCGACGTGACCAACTGCATGATGCTGGCCGCCATCCCCGGCCAGGTGGGCGACGGCGGCAAGAAGACGCTGAGCTACACCAAGGCCGACGGCAGCAAACTGGACGTGACCACCTACGTCGGCAAGGCCGCCACGCCCAGCACGCTCAAGCGCTTCCTGGTCGGCCCCAAGGGTTGCGAGATCACCGGCATGGCCGAAACGCCCGACGGCAAGACAATTTTCGTGAACATCCAGCACCCGGGTGAAAACACACCGATGTCGGTTGTGACCGACCCGACCCAGTACCAGAGCCAGTGGCCCGCCAATGCAGGCTATGGCGCAGGCAAGCGTCCGCGCTCGGCCACCATCGTCATCACCAAGAACGATGGCGGCGTGATCGGCTCCTGATGCCCTGGCCCGCCCTGCGGCATGGACCGCGGGGTGTGGCGGGTCACATGCTTGGGGCGTGTGGCCTTTGCAACCCGGCGGTGCTTGCACTGGCCGGGTTTTTTGTGTGGGTGTGGGGAGGGTGAGGCTTGAGGTGTTTGGGGCTGTTTGTGCTTGTTTGTTAAGCACGAGCAGCTATCAAATTCATAGCGACTCGCTCGTTTGGG
>JBKBUN010000033.1:0-22438 GCA_046289925.1 Burkholderiaceae bacterium
CGCAGAAACGACAGGAACTCCTGATGCCGATGGCGCGGCTTGCAGGCGGCCAGCACCGCGCCGTTGAGCACGTTCAGCGCCGCGAACAGCGTGGTCGTGCCGTGGCGCTTGTAGTCGTGCGTGACGCCCTCGACATAGCCCAAGCCCATGGGCAGCATCGGCTGCGTGCGCTCCAGGGCCTGGCACTGGCTCTTCTCGTCCACGCAAATGACCAGCGCGTTGTCCGGCGGGCTCAGGTACAGGCTGACCACGTCGCGCAGCTTCTCAATGAAGAAGGGGGCGTTGGAGAGCTTGAAGCCCTCGGTGCGATGGGGTTGCAGACCAAACAGCTGGAAGTACCGAGCGACGCTGGACTTGGAGATGCCCGTCTCGGCGGCCACCGAACGTACGCTCCAATGCGTCGAGCCGTCGGCCGGCTTGGTGTGCAGCGTGGTCTTGATCAGATGTGCCACGCGCTCGTCGTCAATCGTGCGCGGTCTGCCGGGGCGCACGTCGTCGTACAGGCCGGGGATGCGCCGCTCTATGAAACGCGCACGCCACTTGCCGACGGTGGCCTTGTTCAGCTTCAAGCGCTGGGCAATGGCGTTGTTGGGCTCGCCATCGGCGCTGCTCAGGACGATGCGCGCCCGAGTGCTCAGCGCAGCAGGAAGCGAGCGGCTGCGCGCAAAGGACTGAAGCTGCGAGCGCTCCTCGTCCGACAGCAACAATTGGACCTTCGGTCTGCCTGTTCTCATCGCGGTATCTCCGATCCCACGATACTGCACTGGCAAGCACGATTAATGCCAGAAACTAATAGGACAGGACACTAGCCCTTGTGCGGCGGCTGCTCGTCGTCGGCCTTCGCGGGCAGTTCGCCCTTCTTGCGGCCCGAGAACATGGTCCACCACACGATGGCGACCAGCAGCACGAGCGCCAACAGGGCTTCAAGCAAAATCAGACCCATGACTTCAACCCTTCTGCGCTGCGTAATGACGGCGCTGATTGTAGGAACGCTGGCCGCGTGCACCACGCCGCCCGCTCCAAGCCCCTCCTCGTCCGGGGCACTTGTACCGCCGCCCGCGGTGCCTGCTGCCGCGCCCCTGGCGGGCGATGACCGGCCCTTGCCCGCCCCCATCGTGCAGCCCAAGAGCCGCTGGGTGCCCGTGCGCTGGGCCGAACTGCCGGGCTTTCAGGAAGACGCGTTGCACGAGGCCTGGAACGCCTGGATCCGCAGTTGCGAGCGGCCCGTGGCTGCGTTCGTGGCGCTGTGTGTCGAGGTGCGCCAGCTCAGCATTGCCACGCCGCAGGAACAACGCGCCTGGATGGTGTCGCGGCTGCAGCCGTACCGGGTCGAAACCCTGGAAGGCGCGGCCGAAGGCCTGCTGACGGCGTACTACGAGCCCTTCCTGGACGCGGCGCGACAGCCTGGCAACGGCTTTGATGTGCCGCTGTACCGCCTGCCTGCGGGCTTTGGCCAGCGCAAGCCCTGGTACACGCGCCAGCAGATCGACACGCTGCCCGAGGCCAAGGCCGCGCTGCAGGGCCGCGCCATTGCCTGGGTGCGCGACCCCATCGAGGCGCTGGTGCTGCATATCCAGGGTTCGGGCCGTCTGCGCATTACCGAGCCGGACGGTGGCACGACGTTGGTGCGGGTGGCCTTTGCGGGCACCAACGACCAGCCCTACCAGAGCGTGGGCCGTTGGCTGCTGGACCAGGGTCTGACGCGCGATGCCACCTGGCCCGGCATCCGCGAGTGGCTGGCGCAGAACCCGCATCGCACGCAGGAGCTGCTGTGGAGCAACCCGCGCTATGTGTTCTTCCGCGAAGAGCCGCTGCCGCCGCTGGATGCGCAGTTCGGCCCGCGTGGCGCGCAGGGTGTGCCGCTCACGCCGGGGCGCTCGATAGCGGTGGACCGGCTCAGCATTCCCTACGGCACGCCCGTGTGGCTGGCCTCACCCGGACCTCAGGCGGCGCTGCAGCGCCTGGTGCTGGCGCAGGACACGGGCAGCGCCATCGTGGGCGCGGTGCGGGCCGACTACTTCACCGGCTGGGGCCCCGAGGCGGGCGACCTTGCCGGGCGGCTCAAGCAGCCGCTGCGCCTGTGGGTGCTGTGGCCGCGCTGAGGCCGGGGCTGGCTGCAAGCGCTATCTGCCTGCGGCCTAGCAAAATCAAGCACAAGCAGCTATGAATTGCATAGCGCTTGACGGGCGCGCAGTCCGTTCCCTCATCGACCCTTGGCCGCAGGCTGCGCTGCACGCCCTGCGGACTCTGGCGCTAGGAGTCTGTCGGACTTGGAGCGTCGAAAGCGAACATGAGCCCCTGCGCGGACCGACATGAGCCCCTGCGAGGACCGTTTTCGCCGTGTTTGCAGCCCCATAGCGGGGCTATGGGGCCCCAAGACGGTGAACAATGGACCGCGGCGGCCTATGGGCCATTGGCATGCAGCCGACGATTCTCAAGTCCGACAGGCTCCTAGGTGCGACAGCGGCAGCGCGCCGCTGGCCTTGACCTCGCCCAGCGAGAAGCTGGTGTGCATGTCTTTGACGTTGGGCAGGTTCAGCAGCACGTCGCGCGCAAACTGCGAAAAGCTGTCCAGATCGCGCGCCACCACCTGCAGCTCGAATGTGCCCGTGCCGCTGATGTAGTGGCATGAGACCACTTCGGGAATCTGCCGGATCGCCTCCTCCATCGCCAATGTCAGGCCCCCGGTGTTGCGGTCGGCGTCCAGCCGCACAAAGGCCAGCACCCCGAGCCCGATGCGGCGGCGGTCGATCTCGGCGTGGTAGCCCTTGATGTAACCCGCCGCTTCGAGCGCCCGTACGCGCCGCCAGCAGGGCGCGGCCGACAGGCCCACGCGCTGCGCCAGCTCGGCATTGGTCAGGCGGGCATCGGTTTGCAGTTCGTGCAGGATGGCCAGGTCAAATTTGTCGAGCTCGTTCATGCAATGCCATTTTTGAGAAAGATTCTTTCTTAGATTAGCTTAAACACGGCACAAAACGCAAAGACATATCCGCGCTGTGGGCATACACTTCTCGCCATACTGGAGGCGCGCCCCTACCCGGGGTGCGCGTGCCTGTTCGGCCGCCTCATAAGGTGCGGCACCCCCACGATTCACAGGAGACAAACGCCATGAACGCCCCGCTGCCCGACGCCGTTCGCAAAGCGCTCGAGACCGTCACGCTCGAGGACAAATACACCTTGTCAGAGGGCCGCGCCTTCATGAGCGGGGTGCAGGCCCTGGTGCGCCTGCCCATGCTGCAGCGCCAGCGCGATGCCATTGCGGGCCTGAACACGGCCGGCTTCATCAGCGGTTACCGGGGCAGTCCCCTGGGCACTTACGACCAGGCGCTGTGGGCAGCCAAGAAGCATCTGGCCGACAACCACATCGTCTTCCAGCCCGGCGTGAACGAAGAACTGGGCGCTACTGCCGTCTGGGGCACGCAGCAGCTCGACCTGTACCCCGACAAGAAGAAGTACGACGGTGTGTTCGGAATCTGGTACGGCAAGGGCCCGGGCGTGGACCGCTGCTCCGACGTGTTCAAGCATGCCAACATGGCGGGTACGGCCCGGTATGGTGGTGTGATTGCGATTGCGGGCGACGACCACATCAGCAAGAGCAGCACGGCCGCGCACCAGAGCGACCATATTTTCAAGGCCTGTGGCACGCCGGTGTTCTTTCCGAGTAGCGTGCAGGAGATCCTGGACATGGGCCTGCACGCGTTTGCGATGAGCCGCTTTGCGGGTGTGTGGTCGGGCATGAAGACCATCCAGGAGGTGGTCGAGTCCTCGTCGAGCATTTCGCTGGACCCGGACCGGGTGAAGATCATCCTGCCCGAAGACTTTCAGATGCCGCCCGGAGGCCTGCACATCCGCTGGCCCGACCCGCCGCTGGAGCAGGAAGCGCGCCTAATGGATTACAAGTGGTATGCGGCCCTTGCGTATGTGCGGGCCAACCGCCTCAACTACAACGTGGTGCAGGGGCCGAACGACCGCTTCGGCATCATCGCCAGCGGCAAGGCCTTCAACGACACACGCCAGGCGCTGGCCGACCTGGGCCTCGATGACGACACCTGCCGCCGCTTGGGCATCCGTGTGCACAAGGTCAACGTCGTGTGGCCGCTGGAGGCGACCATCACGCGCGAGTTTGCCGCAGGCCTGCAGGAGATCCTGGTGGTCGAGGAAAAGCGCCAGGTCATTGAATACCAGCTCAAGGAAGAGCTGTACAACTGGCGCGCCGATGTGCGTCCCAACGTGCTGGGCAAGTTCGACGAGGTGGAAGGCGACCACTCGGGCGGCGAGTGGAGCATGGCCAATCCCAGCCAGAATTGGCTGCTGCGCGCCAAGGCCGACCTGACGCCCGCGATCATCGCCAAAGCCATCGCCAAGCGCCTGAAGAAGCTGGGCGTGCCCGAGGACGTGGTCGCCCGCATGGACGCGCGCATCAGCGTCATCGAGGCGCGCGAGCGCGCCATGGCCGAGCAAAAGGTCGACACCGGCGACCGCACGCCCTGGTTCTGCAGTGGTTGCCCGCACAACACCAGCACGCGCGTTCCCGAAGGCTCGCGCGCCGTCGCAGGCATCGGCTGTCACTACATGGTCAACTGGATGCCGGACCGCAACACCAGCACCTTCACTCAGATGGGCGGCGAAGGTGTGCCCTGGGTGGGCCAGCAGCCCTTCACCACCGAGCAGCACATCTTTGCCAACCTGGGCGATGGCACCTATTTTCACAGTGGGCTGCTGGCCATCCGCCAGAGCATTGCGGCCGGGGTGAACATCACCTACAAGGTGCTCTACAACGACGCTGTTGCCATGACCGGCGGGCAGACTGTGGGCGAGCGGCCCGAAGGCCACTCAGTGCTGCAGATCATGAACAGCCTGAAGGCCGAGGGCGTGGCCAAGCTGGTGATCGTGACGGACGAGCCGCACAAGTATGACGGCGTGGCTTTGGCGCAGGGCGTGACGGTGCACCACCGCGACGAGCTGGACAAGATCCAGCGCGAGTTCCGCGAGATCAAGGGCTGCACCGCCATCATCTACGACCAGACCTGTGCCACCGAAAAGCGCCGCCGCCGCAAGCGCGGCAAGTTGGCGACACCCGACAAAACCGTCGTCATCAACGAGCTGGTGTGCGAGGGCTGCGGCGACTGCTCGGTGCAGTCCAACTGCCTGTCGGTTGAGCCGGTGGAGACGGAATTCGGCCGCAAGCGCCGCATCAACCAGAGCACCTGCAACAAGGACTACTCGTGCCTGAAGGGCTTCTGCCCGAGTTTTGTGACGGTGGAGGGCGGTCAACTCAAGAAGCCCAAGAAGGACAAGAAGGGCGACCTGTCTGCGTTGCCGCCGATTCCGCAGCCCGTGCTGCCCGTGGCCGATGTGGCCTGGGGCATCGTGGTAGCGGGCGTGGGCGGCACGGGGGTTATCACCATGGGCTCGCTGCTGGGCATGGCGGCCCACCTGGAGGGCAAGGGTGTGATCACGCAAGACGCTGCCGGCCTGGCCCAAAAGGGCGGCGCCACCTGGAGCCACATCCAGATCGCCAACCGGCCCGAGGCCATCTACACCACCAAGGTGGACACGGCCAAGGCCGACCTCGTGATCGGCTGCGATCCCATCGTGACGGCCAACAAGGCCACCCTGGCCGTGATGCAGCCGGGCCGCACCTATGTGGCGCTCAACAGCCACGGCACGCCCACGGCCGCGTTCGTGACCAACCCCGACTGGCAGTTCCCCGGTGCTTCGTGTGACGACGCGCTGGCAGCCGCCGTGGGGGCCGAGAGCGTGGGCCGCTTTGACGCCGAAGAGGTGGCCGTGCAACTGCTGGGCGACAGCATTTACACCAACCCCATCATGCTGGGCTACGCATGGCAGAAGGGCCGTATCCCGCTGACGCTGGCATCGCTGATGCGTGCCATCGAGCTCAACGGCGTGCAGGTGGACAACAACAAGGCCGCGTTTGAATGGGGCCGCCGCTGCGCACACGACCTGGCGGCCGTGCAGGCGCTGTACCACGCGGCGCAGGTGATCGCCTTCGTCAAGAAGCCCTCGCTTGCCGAGATGGTGGCCAAGCGCGTCGAGTTTCTGACCGGCTACCAGAACGCTGCCTATGCGGGCGAGTACCAGGCCTTTGTGGCCAAGGTACAGGCCGCCGAGGCGCAACTGGGCAGTGGCACGCGTCTGACCGAAGCCGTGGCGCGCTATCTCTTCAAGCTCATGGCCTACAAGGACGAGTACGAAGTGGCGCGCCTGCATACCGACGCCGCCTTTGCCGCGAAGATCGACAGCATGTTCGAGGGCGACTACAAGCTAGTGCACCACCTGGCGCCGCCGATGCTGGCGCGCAAGAACGAGCGCGGCGAGCTGGTCAAGCGGGCGTACGGCCCGTGGATGCGCAAGGCGTTCGGTCTGCTGGCACGCCTCAAAGGCTTGCGCGGCACGCCCTTCGACCCGTTTGGCCGTACCGAGGAGCGCCGCACCGAGCGCGCGCTGATCGTTGAGTACCGCGCCTGCATCGAGGAGTTACTGCGCAGTCTCACGGCCGACAACCTGGCGCTGGCGGTCGAGATTGCACGCATTCCGGAAGACATCCGCGGCTACGGCCATGTCAAAGAGCGCCACCTGGCTGCGGCCCGCCCGCGTTGGGCGGCGTTGATGGAGCGCTGGCGCAATCCGGCCGCCAGCGTGCAGGCTGCCGCTCGCCAAGCGGCCTGAGCGCCACCGGCGGTTGCAAGCGCAGCGCGTGTTGCGCGGTCAGCCTTGCGGCCCCAGGCCCCTTTTCGCATCCCACCCGACAGGACAGGGTCTTGCTGGCGGGCGCATACAATGGCCTGTTCTGTGCCGCGCCCTGGTAGCTACCGGGTCGCGGCGCCTTTGCCTTTGTATCCGTTTCATCCGTTGTGGAGAGCTCTCCGTGCTGATTTCCTCTGCTTTTGCCCAGACCGCTCCGGCAGCCCAGTCGGGTGGCGGCGACCTGATGACCACGCTCACCGGCATGCTGCCGCTGGTGCTGATGTTCGTGGTGTTGTACTTCGTGATGATCCGCCCCCAGATGAAGCGCCAGAAGGAGCACCGCGCCATGATCGACGCGCTGGCCAAGGGCGATGAAGTGGCCACGGCCGGCGGCCTGCTGGGCAAGGTGACGCGCCTGTCGGAAGGCACGCTGCACATCGAGATTTCGAATGGCGTGGAAGTGCAGTTGCAGCGCAGCGCTGTGGTGCAGGTGCTGCCCAAGGGCACGATCAAGTAAGTTTTTCCCTACGAGGCCCGGTACGGCACGGTGACCCCTGGCTGGGTCTGCGCGCGTGTGCCGCCCAGGCCTGAGACGAGAGCGCTGTCATGAACCGTTATCCGGTCTGGAAGTACGCGATCCTGCTGATCACGCTGCTGATCGCGACCCTGTACACCCTGCCCAACTTCTTTGGCGAAGCGCCTGCGGTGCAGGTGTCGTCGGCCAAAGCCACCATCAAGGTGGACACCGCCGTGCTGCAGCGGGTGGAGCAGGCGCTCCAGGCTGCAGGCATCCAGAGCGACATGGTCACGCTCGATGGCGGCTCAGTGCGTGCGCGCTTCGACACGCCCGACACCCAACTCAAGGCCAAGGATGCCATCCAGAAAGCGCTGGTGCCCGATCCATCCGACCCGCCCTACATCGTGGCGCTGAACCTGGTGTCGCGCTCGCCGGCATGGCTGGCGGCGCTGCGTGCACAGCCCATGTACCTGGGGTTGGACCTGCGCGGCGGCGTTCACTTCATGCTGCAAGTGGACATGCAGGCGGCACTTACCAAGCGTGCTGAAAGTTTTGCCGGTGACATTCGCACGGCACTGCGCGACAAAAACATCCGCCACGGCGGCGTGAGCCGCGACGGCCAGGCCATCGAGATCCGTGTGCGCGATGAGGCCACCCAGACAGCAGCACGCAACCTGATCTCCGACCAGTTCCCGGACCTGCAGGTCGCAGATGTCCGCGAGGGGGCCGACTTGAAGGTGCGCGCCACCATCAAGCCCGAGGCCACCCGCCGCCTACAGGAGCAGGCGCTCAAGCAAAACATGGTCACGCTGCACAACCGGATCAATGAACTCGGCGTGGCCGAGCCGGTGATCCAGCAGCAGGGACTGGACCGGATCGTGGTGCAACTGCCTGGCGTGCAGGACACGGCCAAGGCCAAGGACATTCTGGGGCGTACGGCCACGCTGGAAGTGCGCATGGTCGACGAAAGCACCGAGGGTCGTGCCGCAGAAAGCGGCCGTGGGCCCGTGCCCTTTGGCGCCGAGCGTTACCTGGACCGCAACGGTCAGCCCATCATCGTCAAGAAGCAGGTGGTGCTCACCGGCGAGAACCTGACCGATGCCCAGCCGGGCTTTGACAGCCAGACCCAGGAGCCCACCGTCAACCTGACGCTGGACGCCAAGGGTTCGCGTATCTTCCGCGACATCACGCGTGAGAACGTGGGCAAGCGCATGGCCATCGTGCTGTTTGAAAAGGGCAAGGGCGAGGTCGTGACCGCCCCCGTGATCCGCACCGAGATCGGTGGCGGACGCGTGCAGATTTCGGGCCGCATGACCACGGCTGAGGCCAATGACACCGCACTGCTACTGCGGGCCGGTTCGCTGGCCGCGCCGATGGAAATCATTGAAGAGTTCACCATCGGCCCGAGCCTGGGTGCGGACAATATCAAGCGCGGCATCAACAGCGTGGTGTGGGGGCTGGTGGCGATCGGTGCCTTCATGTGCGTGTACTACGCGCTGTTCGGGGTGTTCTCGAGCGTTGCGTTGGCCGTGAACGTGCTGATGCTGGTGGCCATCCTGTCGATGCTGCAGGCCACCCTGACCTTGCCCGGCATCGCGGCCATGGCCCTGGCCATCGGTGTGGCCATCGACTCCAACGTGCTGATCAACGAGCGTATCCGTGAAGAACTGCGTGAAGGGGCGTCGCCCCAAGCGGCGATCCACGCTGGATACGAGCGTGCCTGGGCCACGATTCTGGACTCCAACGTGACCACCCTGATCGCCGGTCTCGCGCTGCTGACCTTCGGGTCGGGGCCGGTGCGAGGCTTTGCGGTGGTGCACTGTCTGGGCATCCTGACCAGCATGTTCTCGGCTGTGTTCTTCTCGCGCGGGCTGGTGAACCTCTGGTATGGCCGCCAGAAGAAACTCAAGAGCGTGTCCATCGGTCAGGTTTGGCGACCCGATGGCGACGCGGCAGTCGCAGTGCCTGAAACTGGCAAGTGATTCGGGGAACTGCCATGTGTCGCTACGCCATTGGATTGCCCGTGCTGCCGTTTTGGCACGCGTCCTGAAAACTCCACACAAGGATCCTGATCATGGAGTTTTTCCGCATCAAGAAAGACATTCCGTTCATGAAGCACGCGTTGATCTTCAACGCGATTTCCTTCATCACTTTTGCCCTGGCCGTGTTCTTTCTGGTCACGCGCGGGCTGCACCTCTCGGTGGAATTCACCGGCGGCACCGTCATGGAGGTGTCCTACACCCAGTCGGCGGACATCGCCAAAGTGCGAGAAACCGTCGCGGGTTTGGGGTACGCCGAAGTGCAGGTGCAGAACTTCGGTACTGCGCGGGACGTGATGATCCGCCTGCCTGTGCAAAAGGGCGTGACGTCGGCGCAGCAAAGCGAACAGGTGCTGTCGGCACTGAAGGCGCTGGACCCCGAGGTGACCTTGCGGCGGACCGAGTTCGTGGGCCCGATGATTGGCGAGGAACTTGTCTATGGCGGGTTGACCGCGTTGGCCATGGTGGTCATCGGCATCGTGATCTACCTGGCATTCCGTTTCGAGTGGAAGTTCGGCCTTGCGGCCATCATCGCCAACCTGCACGACGTGGTGATCATTCTGGGCTTCTTCTCATTCTTCCAGTGGGAGTTTTCGCTCGCGGTGCTGGCCGCCGTGCTCGCGGTGCTGGGTTACTCGGTCAACGAGTCGGTCGTGATCTTTGACCGGATTCGCGAGGCCTTCCGCAAATACCGCAAGATGAGCACGACCGAGGTGATCGACCATGCGATCACCAGCACCATGAGCCGCACCATCATCACCCACGCCTCGACTGAGGCCATGGTATTGTCCATGCTGCTGTTTGGTGGGCCGAGCCTGCACTACTTTGCGCTGGCGCTCACCATCGGTATCCTGTTTGGCATTTACTCTTCGGTGTTCGTGGCCGCCGCCATTGCGATGTGGCTGGGCGTCAAGCGTGAAGACCTCGTGAAGGCCGCCCGCAAGGAAGAGGACCCGAACGATCCGAACGCTGGTGCAACCGTGTAACGGCTAATATTTCTGCATGACCTCTCCTCCAGGCTCGTCTGCATCCCGCCGTCTGGCCCAGGAGGCGCGGTCACGGTTCGTGGAGGGGGTGTGCGCATCGCTCCCCGCACTCGACAAGGCCCTGCAGGACTATTTTGTCGAGCTTGCTGCCCAGACGGGCACGGCGCGCGACATGCAGACCCGCCGCGATGCCTGGCTGCTGTATCAGCAGCATCACACGGTCTGGATGCAGCGGGTGGCCCAGGGCCTCCGAGCCCGCTTGAGTGCCGTTCCTGCACCGCAGGCGCAGCCTCCTTCTCGCCCGACCGCTCCAGGTTTGCAGTTCGAACTGCTCAGCGATGACGTGGTCGAAAACAAGATCATGGCATCGCGCATGGCCCTGACGCTGGCCGAACAAGTGGCGCTGCAGTGGGACACCGTGCGCCAGCGCATGCTCGCCATCGAAGGCCATGAAATGGATGCCCAGGATGTGCTGCGCGCCGAGAGCCTGTGCGAGCAGCTCGTGGAGCAATGGGTCAAGGCCGGCCTGCAGCGCTCCGACCTGCTTCTGGCTGTGGATCCTCTGCAGCGCGAACTGGCCAACCTGCTGCAGCGCGTCTATCAGCAAGTCAACGTCTTCTTTGTCGAGCAGGGCGTCACGCCCCAGACGGACCTGCGGGCCCGTGTCCGCCGTGCCCCCGGTGCGCCGGACAGCGGATCCGCCGCCGTCACCGGCTGGGGCGGGGCGGGTGGCGTCCATTCCGGGATGAAGCCTCAGGGTGGCGGTATTGCATCGCAGGCCCTGGCACAGACACAACAGTCCCTGGCCGCTGCGACGGCGCGCGCCCAGCAGCCCACCGAGTATCTGCCTCTGGCACGCATGCATCCGGGCGTGGTGCCCGGCCGTCCATCTGCCAGCGGTCTTTTGCTGGGCACGACACCGCTTGCCCGAGCGCGCCAGCGTGCGCAGGGTGTGATGGGGCAGTTGCGGCGCATTCTGTCGCAGCCTGCCGCTGGCTATGATGCGTCCAAGGCGGCGCCTGCCTCGGCGGCCCTGGCCCAGGCGCTGGCCATGCCCGGTGGGGGCCTTGCGCGCGCCGATGCCTTCTACAGCGGCATGGCCACACTGGTGCAGGAATACCACAGCCCGGCTGCGGTCGTGCAGGTGGCAGGTATCGTCCGCGAGCGCACGGCCGAACTCAAGAAGAAAGCCGAAACCCCGGGCGAAAAAGCCATCATTGAGGTGGTGGCGCTGATGTTCCAGAGCATCCTGGCCGAAGATCGCATTCCACCCGCTGTGCGCGTTTGGTTCGCCCGGTTGCAGGTGCCAGTGCTCCGCGTGGCCTTGGCCGAGCCGGAGTTTTTCAGCAACATCGACCACCCGGCTCGCAAGCTCATCGATCGCATGGGGGCATGCGTGATGGGGTTCGATGCCACCGCCATCAATGGCAGTGCCCTGGAGGCCGAGATCCGCCGGGTCGTGCAGGTGATCGAGCAGTACCCGGAGACCGGGCAGCGGGTGTTCCAGCTGGTGTATGACGAGTTCGAGAAGTTCCTGGCGCGGTTCCTGACGGAAAAGCAGGTGACTTCCAAAATCGTGAGCGTTGCGCAGCAGGTCGAGCAAAAGGAAACGCTGGCCATCCAGTACACCATCGAGTTGCGTACCATGTTGCGCGACATGCCAGTGCGCGAGGAGATTCGCGATTTCCTGTTCAAAACCTGGGCCGAGGTTCTGGCCTTGTCCGCGGTGCGCGACGGGGCCCAGCATGCCGAAACGGTGGCGCTCAAGCGCGCGGCCGCAGATCTGGTGTGGGCTGCGAGTGCCAAGCCCCATCGCAGTGACCGTGCACAGGTCATCCAGGCCCTGCCGGGCTTGCTCCAGCGCTTGCGGCAAGGCTTGACGTTGCTGGGTGTCACGGGTGGCGATCAGGACGCGCAGATCAAGGTACTGACGGACACCCTGGCGGACGCCTTCTTGTCGAAGACGGCCGCCATCCCGCAGGCGCACATTGAGGCCATGGCCAAGCGACTGGCCAACCTGGAGGATTTCATCAGCGATAGCTCGCTGGGCGACATGCCTCTGAGCGCTGACAACATCGAGATGATGCTCGGCATTGATGCGTCCAACATTCACGTGGTGGCGGACAACGGTGCTCCGGTGGAGGATGGGGCGGTCGCTTGGGCGCGAGAGTTGCAGCCTGGGCACTGGTTTACGTTGGATCACAACGGATCTTCGGCCCGCGTGCAGTACGTGTGGCACAGCGAGCGCAAGCAATTGCATCTGTTTGCTGCAGCCGATGGCAGCAGTTACCTCATTCAACTGCGCCGTCTGGCCGCGTATTTGCAGTCTGGTTTGCTGATTCCCCAGGAGGAAGAGGGCCTGACGGTGCGCGCGACGCGCGATGCATTGACCAAGTTGGATGCCAACCCCGAGCGGCTGCTCGGCTGAGGGGCGTCTGGGGTTGGTTTCAGGTGCGCAGCGTGCGCTGAAACTGCCCGCCGGGAAGTCGCGCGACCTCGCCGGCCAACTCAAGTTCGAGCAGCCGAACCTGCAACTGCGAGGTGGACCAGCCGGTCCGCGCTGTGAGCATATCGACATCCGCAGGCTCGAAGCCCAGCGCGTCCAGCAAGGGGTCGCTCGCGGTGTCGTGAGCATGGGAGTGGGAGGTGCGGCGCTGCTCGTCCGGTGGGCATTGCGGCTTTGGTGCTTGGTGCCATGCCCCACCCGCGACCACGTCCCAGCGCAACTCCTCCAGGATGTCCTGAGCGGTCTCTACCAGCTTGGCCCCTTGCTTGATCAACGCATGGCAGCCGCGTGAATGCGGTGCGTGGATGGAGCCGGGAATGGCAAACACATCCCGTCCCTGCTCGGTGGCAAGTCGAGCGGTGATCAGCGATCCTGATGCCAGCGCAGCCTCCACCACAAGTGTGCCTTCCGACAAGCCCGAAATGATGCGGTTGCGCCGCGGGAAGTTGCCGGCCAGCGGTGGCGTGCCCAAAGGGTACTCGCTGACCAGCAATCCGGTTTGTGCAATGCGCAGCGCCAGCGCATGGTTGCGACTGGGGTACACGCGGTCCAATCCGGTGCCGACGATGGCCATGGTCGATGGATGCCCAAGCGGCGGGCTCGATTCGAGATCCTGCAATGCCCCGGTGTGGGCTGCTGCGTCAATGCCCAGCGCGAGCCCCGACACAATGCAGGCACCCGACATGCGCAGGCTGTGTGCAAACGCCTGCGCGTTCTCTCGCCCCTGGGCGCTGGGGTTGCGGCTGCCGACGATCGCAATGCACCGTCCAGTGGCCCACGGGTCGGCGCTTTGAAGGAGCGCCGTCTGCCCCATCACAAACAGCAGCAGCGGTGGGTCTTCGGTTGCCAGAAGTCGCTGTGGATAACGCGGGTCGGCCAGGGTGATGATGTCACGGCCAATGCCGTCGGCCTCGCTGCGCTTGATCCACTGCAGTGTGGCCTCACACTGGGCCGCCCAGCCGTCGGGCACTTTGCAAAGATCGCGCGCGTGGCCCGGTCCCACAACTTCCCCCAGGTGGGCTTCCGACGCGGTAAAAATGTGTTCCGGCAAGCCGAAGCGCGCCAGCAGGGCCCGCACCTTGACAGGACCGATGCCTTGGGTGGTCAGGAGGCGAAGCCAGTCCGCCAGCTCTTGCTGCTCCATGGCGGCATTCGAGGGGCCGCGCGCGAATGCGCAGCCGTGCTTTACTCGGGGGTGACGAGCCGGTCGCCCACGCGAACGCCCGCATTCCGCACGTCGAGGATCAGTGCATACGACACCCTGTCGAAGGTGCGGAACACCATGGCAGAACCATTGCTCTCACTCGGCAGCTTGAGTATGGCCCGGTCTTCTGCGTCCTTGATGCGCTCGCCCTTGGTGAGCAGGTTCAGCACATGCCCAGGCTCAATGCCATCCTGCTCGCCCACATTGATGGCCACCACCTGGTTTTGTGCTGCAAACGCGACGGCCGACCCACCGTAGAGCGACACGACGCGGGCCTGCACGTCGGTGGACGGTATGCGGGGTGTAAAGCTGACAAAGGTGCGCCCAGGAACAGGCAGCAGCCGGTCGCCAGCACGGATCTCTTCTTTGGAGTCGAGCAACTCGATTGTGGCCGGGATGTATTCGGCGGCGCGCCTGCCGTCTTTGCCCACGGTGTCTTCAAAAGATTCACCCCGGACCAGTTGCGCCTTGCCCAGGTACTGGGCTTCGTAGCCCAGAATCTCTTTGGTTTCGGGGTCGCGCAATGCCACGGCGTTGCGGAACACGCGGTAAATGCGGGGCTCGCCCGGTTCCAGCCGCAAGGGGTTGGCAGCATCTCCGCGCACGTAGGCGCGATCGCCTGCCGTCATGAGCACACGATCGTCCGACATGCCCACGATGCGTGGTGCGCGCTCCAGCACATCCGCATCGACCACCAGCGGCTCCACTAGGAACGGCTCGATCAGCTGCGGTTTGAGTGTGGGTAGAGCCGCATCGGACAGGGTCTCGCTGCGGGTGCGGGGCGAGATACGCACCGTCTCCAAAGAGCCTTCGGGCGCAGAAGTGCGCAGCCGGGCGTAGCCGCCTTGCTTGTCCAGATACAGCGTCTGCCCCGGAAAAATCAGGTGCGGATTAGGGATCGCTTGGAGGTTCATGCCCCACAGTTCGGGCCATCGCCATGGACGCTTGAGATACAGACCTGCGATGCCCCACAGCGTATCGCCGCGCTGGACTGTGTAGCTGTCGGGTGCGTTCGGCGCCAGCTCTGCCAGCGGTACGCCTTGCTGGGCCACCTGCTGCGCGGTGTTGCGCTGGTTGGGGGTCACAGGCAGGTGCTGTGCGAACGAGGCGGATGCGCCGAGCGCCCATGCCACCAGCACTGCAAAGCCCAGGACGCGGCCGGGCGCGGCGGTGGATGCCTTCATGTTCATGATTGTCCGATGCATGCAAAACGCCCCTCACTGTGGCACCTTGCCTGAGCGCAGGGCGCGCACAAGCCGGGCTGATACGTTACAAACCATCTTAGATTCTCTGCTCAAGCCCTTGATTCGGCAACGATTATGGTGGGCAGGCTCGGCACCTTTGCGCAAAAGTGGCGAAAATAGCGACAGTTACACACGCGATCCATGGCACTCCTTCCGATTCTTCGATATCCCGATCCCCGCCTGCACACCGTCGCCCGTCCGGTGGTCGCTGTGGACGCACGCATCCAAGCGCTGGCTGCCGACATGCTGGACACCATGTACGACGCCCATGGCATTGGGCTCGCGGCCACCCAGATTGACGTGCACGAGCGGCTTATCGTGATCGATGTCTCCGAAGAGCGGAATCAGCCCATGGTGCTGGTGAATCCAGAGATCGTGTGGGCCAGTCCTGACACTGTGCGTGGCGAGGAGGGGTGCCTGTCGGTGCCTGGCATATACGACGGAGTCGAGCGCTCAGCGGCCGTGCACGTTCGTGCCCTGGACGAGAAGGGTCAGGAGCGCACGATCCAAGCAGACGGGCTTTTGGCCGTGTGCATCCAGCATGAGATGGACCACCTTATGGGCAAGGTGTTCGTGGAGTACCTCTCGCCCCTGAAGCGCAATCGCATCAAAACCAAGTTGCTGAAGCAGCAGCGGGAGAGCCGCAATTGATACCGATACCGGGGCAGCACGCCAGGCGTGCTGGCTGATGGGGCGGCGGTCCTTGCCCTGCGGTTCGGTTGTACCAGTCCGGGCTGCATGCCGCTGTCGCCAATGACCTGCGCTTGGCGCATCTGCATTTCGACCGTCAGCGGATGCTGCGCCAGATTCTGCACACCGATGAACTTCCGTTGCTGATTGCTCCCTGCGACAGGCTCCTAGTGGTAGTCCTAGTGGTAGCAATGGTTGCCTCTGGCACTGTTTATTGTTTAGGTCGCTCCATGCGCATCGTTTTTGCCGGTACTCCTGAATTCGCCCGGGTGGCACTCCAGCGGCTGCTGGCCGCAGGTTTTGAAGTGCCGCTGGTGCTGACCCAGCCCGACAGGCCTGCCGGGCGGGGTATGAAACTGCAGGCCTCGCCGGTCAAGCAACTCGCGCTGGAGCATGGAATCCCGGTGGCCCAGCCGCGCAGCCTGCGGCTGGATGGTCGTTATCCAGACGACGCCCGCGCAGCGCTGCAGGCCCTGGAAGTGGCCGACGCCGACGCGATGGTGGTCGCCGCCTACGGCCTGCTGTTGCCCCAATGGGTGCTGGACCGCATGGCCGCCGGCTCTTTCGGGCGTCGCGGCTTGGGCTGCCTGAACATCCACGCCAGTCTGCTGCCGCGCTGGCGCGGCGCAGCGCCTATCCACCGCGCCATCGAGGCGGGTGATCTGGAAACCGGCATTACCATCATGCAGATGGATGTCGGTTTGGACACGGGCGACATGCTGCTGGTCGAGAAAATGCCGATCGAGCCGACCGATACCACCGCCAGCCTGCACGACCGTCTTGCCACCTTGGGTGGGCGCATGATCGTCGAGGCATTGGAGCTTGCGGCCTGCGGCGGTCTGCGCCCGGTGCGCCAGCCGCAAGAGGGCGTCACGTACGCCCACAAGATCGAAAAGGCCGAAAGCAACATCGACTGGTCGCTGTCGGCCGATGCGATCGACCGCCGTGTGCGTGCGTTCGACCCGTTTCCCGGCGCCAGCACCGAGTGCCGTGGTGAGGTTATCAAGGTGTGGCGCTGCGAAATTGATAGCAATCCGTGCTGGTCAGGTGAGCACAAGGGGCGTGTTTTGGCTGTGAACGCCGATGGTGTGACGGTGGCCTGCGGGCAGGGCGCCTTGCGCCTGACGGTGCTGCAGCGGGCGGGTGGCAAACGGCTGGCGGCGGCGGACTTTTTGCGGGGCTTCGACCTGCAGCCCGGCATGGTGCTGGGCGCCTCCGGCGCATGAGCGGCCTGCTGGCGGCGCGCGCCACCGTTCGCCATCCGGCCTTCCGCCTGGCCATCCAAGACATGGCGGGCACTGCACTGGGGATTGCGGCCTGGGGCCTGGTCACGGGTGTGGCCATGGTCAAGACCGGATTGTCGGTGCCGCTGGCCGTGTGCATGTCGCTGCTGGTGTACGCCGGAAGCGCGCAACTTGCGGTGTTGCCCCTGCTGTCCGTCGGCGCGCCGCTGTGGGTGGTGTGGCTCACTGCGGCCTGTGTCAATCTGCGCTTCGTGATTTTCAGCAGCCTCTGGCGCAGCTACTTTGCGCACCTGCCTCTGCGCCAGCGGCTGGCCATCGGGTACTTCAGCGGCGATGTGATTTTTGTCGCGTTCATGAAGCGCTATCCGCAGCAGGTTCCAGCACCCGACCAGGTGCCGTACTTCTGGGGCGCTGCGACCACCAACTGGCTGGCGTGGCAGGTGCCGTCCATTGCCGGCATTTTGCTGGCCAACGCGGTGCCGCTGTCCTGGGGGCTTGGTTTCGCCGGTGTGCTGGCCCTGCTGGGGGTGCTTCTGTCCATGCTCAACGACCGCGCCACTTGGGTGGCCACAGCGGTGGCGGCCACGGCCGCAGTGGCCGCTTTTGCACTGCCGCTCAAGCTCAACATTCTGGTGGCCATCGCTGCGGCAGTGGCTGCAGGGCTGCTGATGAAGCAGACGGAGCGCCGCCGATGAACGCGCACTGGGTCGAGGTGCTGGTGGCCATTGTGGGGCTGGCGGTCATCACGGTGGTGTCGCGTGCGTTCTTCATGATCCCTGAGCGTGAACTGCCCATGCCGGATTGGCTCAAGCGCGGCCTCAAGTACGCACCGCTGGCCGCCCTCACGGCGGTCATCGCGCCCGAGATCCTCATGGCCCAGGGGGCTGTGCTCACCACGTGGCAGGATGCCCGCCTGCCTGCAGTCGGCTGCGCGTGCGCCTATTTCTTCTGGCGGCGCGGCATTCTGGGCACTATCGTGGTGGGCATGGCGGTATACCTGCCATTGCACATCGGCTGGGGCTGGTAGACGCGCGGCGGCGCGGGCTGCCCTCCTACAATAGCGGGCGATTTTTCCGGATCCAACCACTTCCCGCCATGAACATCCTCCGTTTCTCTGACCTGTGCGCCCAGGGCAAGGCCCGCGGCCAGCGCGTCTTCATCCGTGCCGACCTGAACGTTCCGCAAGACGATGCGGGGCGTATCACCGAAGACACGCGCATCCGCGCCTCGGTGCCCTGCATCCGCATGGCGCTGGAGGCCGGTGCCGCCGTGATGGTCACCAGCCACCTCGGGCGTCCCACGGAAGGCGAGTTCAGGCCCGAAGATTCGCTGGCGCCCGTGGCGCAGCGCCTGTCCGAATTGCTGGGCCGCGAGGTGCCGCTGGTGGCGAACTGGGTGGACGGCGTGCAGGTGGCACCCGGCCAAGTGGTGCTGCTGGAAAATTGTCGCCTGAACGTGGGCGAGAAAAAGAACAAGGAAGACTTGGCGCGCAAACTGGCCGCGCTGTGCGACATCTATGTGAACGATGCCTTCGGCACGGCCCACCGGGCCGAGGGTACGACGTATGGCATTGCGCAATTCGCCCCGGTGGCCTGCGCAGGGCCACTGCTGTCGGCCGAAATCGACGCCCTGACCAAGGCCCTGGCCCAGCCCCAGCGCCCGCTGGCCGCCATCGTGGCGGGCTCCAAGGTGTCCACCAAGCTCACCATTTTGCAAAGCCTGGCGTCCAAGGTGGACCAGCTCATCGTGGGCGGCGGCATTGCCAACACCTTCATGCTGGCCGCGGGCCTGCCGATTGGCAAGAGCCTGGCCGAGCCCGACCTGCTGGGCGAGGCCCGCGCCGTCATGGACGCCATGAAGGCCCGCGGTGCCGAGGTGCCGATTCCCACCGACGTGGTGGTGGCCAAGACCTTTGCCGCCGACGCGCCGGCCACGGTGAAGACCGCCCGCGACGTGGCCGAGGATGACCTGATCCTGGACATTGGCCCCGAGACGGCGGCCCGTCTGGCCACTCAGCTCAAGACGGCAGGCACCATCGTCTGGAACGGCCCGGTGGGCGTGTTCGAGTTCGACGCCTTTGCCAACGGCACGCGCACCCTCGCGCAGGCCATTGCCGAATCGCCTGCCTTCAGCATCGCTGGCGGAGGCGACACCCTGGCCGCGATTGCCAAGTACGGTATCGAGGCACAGGTCGGCTACATCTCGACAGGCGGCGGCGCGTTTCTGGAAGTGCTCGAAGGCAAGCAACTGCCAGCTTTCGAGATTCTGGAGCGCCGCGCCCAGGCGGGCGCCTGAGCGGTTTCGGGAGTCCGCAACAGTCTCCGGGCGGAGCGCTGCAGCCCCCCCGCCCAACTGTGGACAAAAACAACGAACCGCCTGCTGTGGGGCGCGGTTAGCGTAATTTTTTCTTGTTTTTGTTGAGCTAAGCGCCCAGAATCGGCTCCAGTCGAGCGGAGCGCGCGCCTTGTGGCCTTGTTGCATTCTCCGCCTGTCCAGTGTGTAGGAGGGAATCATGGCGTTTTCAAAAGCAATCAGATGGGCTGTCCTGGCCGGTGCCGTGGCCACCCTGGCCGGGTGTGCGTACCGCGCGCCGATCCCGCTAGCCGAGAACTTTGAACTCACGGTGCAGCCCAAGGTGCGCTCTGCCGGTCACTGGGAGCTGGTCTCCCGCGACGTGGTGGCGCAGACCATGGCCACGCTGGAGAAAGCTGGTGTGGCCCCGGGCACGCAGCTGCATGTGGCGCTGCCCGCCAACCCCAGCCAGTTCGATCTGGGGTTCCGCGAATTTCTGATCACGCAGCTGGTGCAAAGCGGTGCAGCAGTGCAGCAGAACCCAGGCCAGACGCTGGATGTGACCTACCACACCCAGGTGGTGCGCCACAACAGCGCGCGTCCGCACTTCATTCCAGGTCAGTTCACCATGATTGCCGCTGGCCTCATGGCCGCTTACGGCCTGCGCCACGAGCATCTGGACGCGCAGCTGCTGGCCACGCTGGGCCTGACCGCTGCCGCCGACTACGGTGCCAGCATCAACTCAGGCGGTCCCACCAACACCGAGCTGATCCTGACCACCACCGTCACGCGCGGCGGCCAGTACATCGCCCGCAAGACCGACGTCTACTACCTGGAGAACGCTGATGCCCCGCTGTTCATGCGTCCCACGTACCGCAACGTTCCCATGAAGGTTGTCTCGCAATGAAAATCACCCTCGTCCTGACGGCGCTGGCTGGCGCCTTGGCGCTCACGGGTTGCGCCTCGAACAATGTGCCGGTGCGCGTAGAGCCCACCTACCAGGAAGCCGCGAGCAATCCCTTCATCAGCGCCAACCGCGATGCGGTGGCCAAGCTGGTCGAGGGTTTTGACCAGTCGGTGCTGGGTGGCGGCCCTGTGCTGGTGGCCACAGTGGTCAACGTGAACGACTTGTCGCGTTCGGCCCCGCTGGGTCGCACTCTGTCGGAGCAGTACGCCAGCCACATGGCAGCGGCCGGCTTCAATGTGCGCGAGATCAAGCTGCGTGGCGAGGTGTTCGTGCGCGAAGGCGCAGGCGAACTGCTGCTCTCGCGAGAAGTCAAGGACATCGCGCGCAGCCAAAACGCGTCGATGGTGTTGGTGGGCACGTACTCGGCTGCGGCCAACTTCACCTACGTGAGCCTCAAGCTCGTGCGCACCGAGGACAGCCGCATCGTGCGCGGCTACGACTACGCATTGCCCAACGACCGCGACGTGCAACGCCTGCTGGCTGTGCCGCGCTGACCCTTGGCCCCGGGCGTGTGACGCCACCCGCCCACGCCCAGGCAAAAGCCGTCGCTTGCGACGGCTTTGTGCTTTCTGGCGCTCTGACATGGCCTGACATGGCTTGAACGGCTGCTTGCCTGAGGGCTCAGGCGCGTTGGCGCATTGGCTGATTTCGGTGCCAAGCGCCGCTGCGCGCCACAGTCTGCGGGATGCGGTCTGGTGTACAGGGCGAGGCGACGGTCCTACCGCCCGACGAGTCCTTGTCCGCGCCTGTGCCCCTTGTGTGGTGGTAGCGGCATGGGCACTGCACTGCACACGCACGGGAGCCAAGCCAGGCGCAGTGCCTGCGCGCTTAGGAGCCTGTCGGACTTGGGAATCGTCGGCTGCAAATGGGCCTCAGCGGTCCATTTTTTACCGTCTTTGGGTCCCATAGCCCCACTATGGGGCTGCCAACACGGCGAAAACGGTCCTCGCTGGGGCTCATGTTCGCTTTCGACGCCCCAAGTCCGACAGGCTCCTAGAATGGCGCCCCATGACCTTCCTCGACATGTTGCGCGCAGCCACGGCGCAGAACCGCTCGATGCTCTGCGTGGGGCTGGACCCGGAGCCTTCCCGTTTTCCGGGGGGCATGCGCGGCGATCCGCGCCGTATTTACGACTTTTGTGCGGCCATCGTCGATGCCACCGCCGATCTCGTGTGCGCCTTCAAGCCGCAGATCGCCTACTTTGCCGCGCACCGGGCCGAGGATCAGCTCGAACGCCTCATGCAGCACATGCGCACCCATGCGCCGCAGGTGCCGGTGATCCTGGACGCCAAGCGCGGCGACATCGGCTCCACCGCCGAGCAGTACGCCAAAGAGGCCTTTGAGCGCTACGGGGCGGACGCCGTGACGCTCTCGCCCTTCATGGGTTTCGATTCGGTGCAGCCCTACCTCGAATATCCGGGCAAGGGTGCATTTTTGCTGTGCCGCACCTCCAACCCGGGCGGCGACGACCTGCAGAACCAGACCCTGGCCAGCGTGGACGGACAACCCCGGCTGTACGAGCATGTGGCGCGACTGGCCCAGGGCCCGTGGAACCGCAACGGCCAGCTTGGGCTGGTGGTGGGGGCCACCTATCCGGCCGAGATTGAGCGGGTGCGCGCCCTGGCGCCCACGGTGCCGCTGTTGATCCCGGGCGTGGGTGCGCAGGGCGGCGATGCGGTGGCCACGGTGCGCGCCGGCTGGCGTGCCAACGGATCGATCGTTGTGAACTCCTCGCGTGCGATCCTGTACGCGTCGTCGGGCGACGACTTTGCTCAGGCCGCACGCGCCGAGGCCGAGCGCACGCGCGCACTGCTCGAAGCGGCGCGTGGCGTGGCCTGAGCCCGCCCGTTCTTCTGTTTGCTATTGATTTCATAGCTGCTCGTGCTTTTGGGATAAGCACGGGCAGCTTATTGGGCATGTGAGCGCCAGGAGCCTGTCGGACTTGGGAATCGTCGGCTGCATGCACATGGCAAAGGGGCCGCAGCGGCCCATTGTTCACCGTCTTTGGGCCCCATAGCCCCGCTATGGGGCTGCCAACACG
>JBKBUN010000034.1:0-22223 GCA_046289925.1 Burkholderiaceae bacterium
TCCTTGCGCACAGGAGTGCGCCGCGTCGTCTCGCCTTGCCTGGCGCGCCGATCACGGCACTGGCGGGCGTATCCAACGGCGGTTTCTAGGTTGAGCTTTTTTATCGGCCATGCTGTTCCTGCTGTCTCCTGCCAAGTCTCTGGACTACGACACCCCCGTGCCGGAGGGATTGCCGGCCACGCAGCCGGCGTTTTCGGCCCAAGCTGCCGAACTGATCGACACTCTGCGCGCCTATGCCCCGCAGGACATCGCCTCGCTGATGTCGCTGAGCGACACACTGGCCGCGCTGAACGTGGCCCGCTATGCCGCCTGGAAGCCGCGCCACACGGCGCGCAATGCCCGACAGGCGGTGCTGGCTTTCAACGGCGACGTGTATGAGGGGCTGGACGCCCGCAGCCTGAGCCATGACGACCTGGCCTGGGCCCAGGACCATGTGGCCATTTTGAGCGGCCTGTACGGTGTGCTGCGCCCGCTCGACTGGCTGCAGCCCTACCGCCTGGAGATGGGCACCCGCCTGCCCACGGCACACGGCACACGGCAGCAACATCTACCAGTTCTGGGGCCCGGCCATTGCCGAGCACCTGAACACGCTGCAGCAGGACGATGCTGCGCCGGTGGTAGTGAACCTCGCCTCGCAGGAATACTTCAAGGCGGTGGACCGCAAGGTTCTGCGCGCCCGCGTGGTGGAATGTGTGTTTGAGGACTGGAAGGGCGGCGCCTACAAGATCATCAGCTTCCATGCCAAGCGGGCCCGTGGGCTGATGGCGCGTTATGCCATTGCGCAGCGCGCACGCTCGCCCCAGGCACTGGAAGGCTTCCACCTGGAAGGGTACGCTTTCGCCCCGGGTGCCAGCGCACCCGACCGGCTGGTGTTTCGCCGCCGCACCGAAGGAGACGCATGATGGGCAAGCAGACGGCCGCACAGGCCATCACGCCGGAACTGCGGCGCTGGATCGTCGAGCAGGCGCAGGCCGGGCATTCAGCCCAGGTGGTGCTGCAGTCCATGCTGGACGCGGGCTGGGACGAAGCCGTGGCCACCGAAGCCATGGAGTCCACCCTGCGCGAGCATCTGGAAGGCGTGGCACGCGAGCAGGGCCTGCCACCGGCCGTGCCCGTGCCCGACCTGGACCTCGACGACTCGCCCACCGTACTCGACGCGGGCGACCGTGAGGTGTCGGTGCTCATGGCCCTGGCCATGCCGCGCATGGTGGTGCTGGGCAATCTGCTCTCGCCCGAGGAATGCGACGCGCTGATCGAAGCCGCCCGACCGCGCTTGGCGCGCTCGCTCACGGTGGCCACGCGCACCGGCGGTGAAGAGGTGAACGACGACCGCACGAGCGACGGCATGTTCTTCCAGCGCGGTGAAACCGAGCTGGTACAGCGCATCGAAGCGCGCATTGCACGCCTGCTGGGCTGGCCCGTGGAAAACGGCGAGGGCTTGCAGGTGCTGCACTACCGCCCTGGGGCCGAATACAAGCCCCACTACGACTACTTTGACCCGGCCGATCCGGGCACGCCCACCATCCTCAAGCGCGGCGGGCAACGCGTGGGCACGCTGGTGATGTACCTGAACACGCCGGAAAAAGGCGGCGGCACCACCTTCCCCGACATCCACCTTGAGGTCGCGCCCCAGCGCGGCCATGCGGTGTTCTTCAGCTACGAGCGCCCGCATCCGAGCACGCGCACACTGCACGGGGGCGCCCCCGTGATCGCCGGCGAGAAATGGATCGCCACCAAGTGGCTGCGCGAGCGCGAGTTCAAATGACCTCCCTGCCCTGCGGGCCACGGCGGGGCATGCGCCCTGCCGGCGCGCGCCATGGCGTCGAAACGATTTCAACCTAGAAACCGCAGTTGACCGCTTGTTCACACTGAAAAGTTCATATGTCCATTGAAGTTGCGCCTTGTGGGCGCGCTCACCTTCTGGGGCAGAGCGCTATGCGCCCGCCAGCACCATGCTCGGCGCGCCATGCGGCGTTGTGCCTCCTTGCGCACAGGAGTGCGCCGCGTCGTCTCGCCTTGCCTGGCGCGCCGATCACGGCACTGGCGGGCGCATCCAACTGCGGTTTCTAGGTTCAAAGTCCCGTTCGCATTTGACGACTTCGAAATCCACCAAGCGTCCACGGGCGATGTCGGATGGGGCCATGGCCCAGGAACTGTGTCCGGACGTGGTGCAACCGGGCAGCATGATCCCGGGCGGCATCAACGGCTTGGAACCGTGCCGCCGCCCCCAAGTCCGACAGGCTCCTAAGAGCCTGCGTGGCCGGTTATGAGGCTGGCGCCGGCCATCAGCAGCGCACGGCGTGCCACTGGCGTGGCGGCAGTCGCGGTCTCAGGCCCGGGGCTGGAACGCGAAGCCATTGCCGGATGTGGTCATCTGCCCGAACGCTGGGAATGGGAAGTGAAAGCCGCCAACCAGTGTGTTGCTGGCGGTGATGCGCTCGAACACCTGTCGGCGTACCTTGCGTGCGGCCTCGGCGTCCATGTCGAAAGTGACCGCCCAGTCCGGGTTGCGGGCGAAAAGCGCCGGTACGTTGGTCAGGTCGGCCACGTAGACGAAGCGCTGGCCAGCCGACGACAACTCGAACAGTGTATGGCCCGGTGTGTGGCCGAAAGCAGGCACCGATTGCACGCCAGGCACCACCTCGTCGCCCGGGTTGAATCGCACGAGCATGTCGGACGACATGCCGTTGAACGTACGGCGCACGTTCTCGAAAGCTCCCTTCATGCCCTGGGGGGCTGCGGCCATGCGCGTGTCGTCCATCCAGAAGGCGAACTCGGGCGCGGGCACCAGGATCTTCGCCTTGGGGAACAGCAGTTCGCCCGCCTTGTTGCGGATGCCGTTGATGTGATCTGCGTGGAAATGGCTGATCAGCACCGTATCGATCTCGGACGGCTGCACACCAGCGGCGCGCAGGTTCTCCGCCAGCTTTCCAGCGTTCGGGCCACCGAAGTCACCGAGTCCGGTGTCCATCAGCATCTTGCGGCCGCCTGCCACCACGAGGAACGGCGTGAATGGAATGTCGATGTAGTCGGTGGGCAGCCCTTGCGAGGCCAGCAGCGCCCGTACTTCCGCCAGTGGCGCGTTCTTGACGAACTCTTCGCCCAGGGGACGGCGTGCGATACCGTCGATCAAGGACACCACTTCCACGTCGCCCACTTGGGTGCGCCGGAAGCCGGGCGATGGCAGGGTCGGAGTGCCCAGGCTGGGGGCGTTTTGCGCCCAGACAGGCACAAAAGAGCCGGCAGCGTAGGCCGTCGCGGCAAGACCGGCGTGCAGGAAGTGGCGGCGTGACAGCATCTGGACTCCTGGGTCATGAAATGGGCAATGGAGTTTCGGACTGTATCCGCCAGATCCACTTGGGCGGGCAATGGCTGCGGAGCCCCACTGGTGCCAAGGGGTTTTGGCGCGGGTGTGCTTGTCCCAGGAGCCTGTCGGACTTGGGCATCGTCGGCTGCACGCCAATGGCCCATGGGCCGCAGCGGTCCATTGTTCACCGTCTTTGGGCCCCATAGCCCCGCTATGGGGCTGCCAACACGGCGAAAACGGTCCGCGCTGGGGCCCATGTTCGCTTTCGACGCCCCAAGTCCGACAGACTCCTAGCCGATCGCGAAGGCCTCGCGAAGGGCCGTGCAAAGGTCTTCCCGTGCGCTGAGGGTGAAGGTGTAGACCACGCGCCCAGTGGTCGGGGCAAAGCCCGGGGATTTCTTGAATTGCGCACGCAACGGGTCGTATTCCAGCACCAAGGGTGCTGAGCCGTCCGGTGTGGCCTGGACCAGGTAGTCCCAGTCACCGCCGTCGTCGAGCGGCGACAACCGCCAACTGTGCTGGGCATGGACCCAAGCCAGCACTTGGGCCAGTTCGGCTTCTACTTGCGGTGCGCGGGCGGCGGGGACATCGGCCATGGCATCCAGGCAGCCATGGCCTGCATCGTCTTCGCTGTAGTCGAAATCCAGGTAAAGCAGGGCAGTGGGCACGGGCGTTCCTACAATCGGCGGCCGACGTTGGTGCGCGATTGTCGCGCAGCGTCGCACGCTGCGGCGAACCCTTGCACTCACCTGAAGTCCGGCGACTCCATGCCTTCTGATGCCTCCACCCTGCCCGCCACCCGGAACGCCGCCTTCCTGGATTTGATCGATCTGGCCGTGGCCTGGCCCGGCCAAGCTCCGCTCTGGCAGGGTCTTCACATGCGGTGGCGTGCCGGCCTGGGCTGGGTGGTGGGCGACGAGTGCTGTGGCAAGACCAGCCTGCTGCGCGCGCTGGCCGGAGAACTGCCTTGCGAAGCAGGGCGCATCGAGGGCCCTGCGCTGTCGGGAGGGGTGTTCTGGGTGTCGCCCAGAGCCCCGCAGCCCGAGGGGCTGACCGCGCGCCAGTGGCTGGCCGCCCGGCGTCGTGAGCACCCGCAGTGGAGCGACGCGGTGCTGGACACGCATCTGGCAGGCTGGCAATTGCTCGACCACCTGGACAAGCCGCTGCATGGCCTGTCGGCGGGCACTTGGCGCAAATGCATCCTGGCCGCAGGATTGGCCAGCGGCGCCTCTTTGACATGCCTGGACGAGCCCGTGGCTGGCCTGGACCAGCGCTCGGTGCGCTACCTCGAGCAGGCCTTGCGGCAGGCTTCGGAGTGGACGAACCGCCTGGTGCTGATCGCACATCACAGTGTGCTGCCGGGCGCCAACCGGGGCGACGTGCTCGCGTTGCCACCGCCTGCATGATCCTGGGAGGATGCGACAGCGCCCGGACCGCACCCGCCTTACACTGGAGAGGTGCGCTTTGCCCGCAATGCGCCATGCCCGACTGGAGTGGAACCCATGGATGCGCTGTACTTTGCCCCGGTGGCTGTAGCCATTGCCCTGACCCCTGGCCCGAACAATTTTTGCGGACTCAACAACGGCCTGCGCGCGGGGGTGGGGCCCGCGCTGGTGGCCACCACGGGGCGTGTAGCGGCTTTTGCGATCTTTCTCACGATCTCGGCGGTTGGCCTAGGGGCCATGCTCCTGGCGTCGGAGGCGGCGTTCACCGCCATCAAGTGGGTCGGCGCGGCCTATCTGTTCTGGCTGGGCTGCAAGGCATGGCGTAGCCGGGAGTTTCAAGGGCTTGATCTGGTGGATGCGTCGGCGGGTGCGGCATCGGCGGCGCGGCCCCGTCTGTGGGCACTTGTGGCGCAGGAGTTTCTGCTTGGCATCACCAATCCCAAGGCCATCATCCTGTTTGCGGCCATTTTTCCCCAGTTCATCGACCCCGCCCAGCCGGCTGCCCGGCAGTTTCTGGTGCTCGGCAGCGTGTACTTGATGGCCGAATTTGTGGCCACTGCGGTGTATGCGCTGTGCGGCCGCCAGATCCGGCGCTTTGTGCGCACCTCGCGCGGGGTCGTCCGGCTCAACCGAGCCACGGGTGGATTTTTCATGGGGGCGGGCGGACTGTTGCTGGCCACCAACCGCTGAGCAACCGAGGCTACACGCATGGTAAAGCTCCGGTAAAAGGCGGCCTGGTTGCCGGGCACGCCCAAGGGCGCTCAGTATCATCCTCCACGCTGTCAGGGCCGCGCCGTGAGGCCATTGGGGCCCGTTTCTTGTCTCTGAGTGCCTTCACCATGCGTCTCCCCCCTTTGACGATGCAGCGCGCAATGCCCGCGCGCCAGACCGGCCGCTTGCGCTGGACCCATGCGGTGCTGCTCGTGGCTTTGCTGGCGGCCGCGGGGGGCGGCGCTTGGTGGTGGCAGCGGCAGCAGCCTGCGGCGGCTTCTGATGCCGCCAAGGCCGGCGCAGCGGGGCGCGCCGCAGGTGGGCCGGGCCGCTTTGGGGCGGGCAACGTGCAGCCGGTGTCGGTCGGCACGGTGCAGCGCGGCGACGTGCGCGTGGTGGTGCAGGCGATTGGCACCATGAGCGCGCGGGCCACGGCCGTGGTGCGCGCGCGTGTGAGCGGCGAACTGGTGGCCCTGCACTTTCAGGAGGGAGAGGAAGTCCGCGCCGGACAACTGCTGGCCGAGATCGACCCGCGCAGCTACCAGGCGGCGCTGGCGCAGGCCGAGGGCGTGCTGCGGCGCGACCAGGCGCTGCTGCGCAATGCGCAACTGGACCTCAAGCGCTACCAGGAGTTGCAGGAGCACGACGCGATTGCAGGGCAGCAGGTGGACGCGCAAGCCTCGCTTGTGCGCCAGCTTGAAGGCACGGTGGCAGCCGATCAGGCGCAGGTGGATGCGGCCCGGCTGCAACTGGGCTACACCAAGGTGGTGGCGCCGTTTTCCGGACGTCTGGGCTTGCGCCAGGCAGATCTGGGCAATGTGGTGGGGCCTACTGACGCCAATGGCATCGTGAGCATCAACCAGGTGCGCCCCATGGACGCGAGCTTTGCTGTGCCCGAGGTGCATCTGCCGCAGATGCGCAAGCGCCTGGCCGCGGGCGATGCACTGCCGGTGGAGCTGTGGGACCGAGACTTCCGCCAGCTCCTGGGCCGCGGCCGGGTGGTGGCGCTGGACAATGCGGTGGACGTGGCCACAGGCACGGTCAAAGTCAAGGCAACGGTGGCCAATGACGACCGCGCGCTGTATCCGAACCAGTTTGTCAATGTGCGCCTGCAGGTGAACCGGCTGGAATCGGTGCTCACCGTGCCGACCACGGCGGTGCAGAACCAATCGGTGTATGTGGTGCAGGACGACAGCACCGTCACCCAGCGGCGTCTGCGCGTGGGGGTGGTCGACGGCGACCGTGTGAGCGTGGAGGGCGATCTGCGCGAAGGCGACCGTGTGGTCACCGATGGCATCGACCGGCTGCGAGAAGGCACCAAGGTGGCAGTCATCGACAGTGCTGCGGTCACACGGGCCGACCAGGCGACGCAAGAGCAAGCCGCACGCCGTCGGGCGGTGATGGCTTCGCTGTCGCCCGAAGAGCGCGCCAGGCTGGAGAAGATGACACCCGAGGAGCGCCGCGCCTTCCTGCGTGCCAAGGCGGCGCAGGCCCCGGCGGCCGCTGCGTCGGCCCCTGCGGCTCCTGCGGCTCCTGCGGCATCCGGTGCTGCGGCTGGCGCATTGGCACCGCGTGCTCAGACGGCTGATGCGCCGCCGGCCGTGCGCCGCGATGCGCCTCTGAAGGTGCCGGCGGACGCTTCACCCACCCGCGCGGCGCAGTCCTCGGCAGCGCCAGCGCTGCCAGCGGCTGAGGGTGCGCGGCCGGTGCCCCCCCAGGTGCAGGCCCTGCTGGAGCAGATGCCACCCGACGAGCGCGCGCGGGTGTTGGCACTGCCGCCTGAGGAGCGGCGCGCCTACTTCCGCGAACGCCTGCAGTCGCAGGGGGCCGGCGCGGCCGCCCTGGCGCGCTGACCTCCCGCTATGGCTTGCGAGCGGATGGATCCATGAACCTGTCACGCCTGTTCATCCTGCGCCCTGTGGCGACAGCCCTGCTGATGGTGGCCATTCTCTTGGCTGGCTTGCTGGCCTATCGGTTGCTGCCCACGTCGGCCTTGCCCGAGGTGGACTACCCCACGATCCAGGTCACCACGCTGTACCCGGGGGCCAGTCCGGACGTGATGGCCTCTAACGTCACCGCGCCGCTGGAGCGGCAACTGGGCCAGATGCCGGGGCTGGCGCAGATGTCGTCCACCAGTTCGGGGGGGGCGTCGGTGATCACGCTGCGCTTTGAGCTGAACATGCCGCTGGACGTGGCCGAGCAGCAGGTGCAGGCCGCGCTGAACGCAGGGGGCAACCTGCTGCCGTCCGACCTGCCCATGCCGCCGGTCTACAGCAAGGTCAACCCGGCCGATGCGCCCATTCTCACGCTGGCGGTGACATCGCCCTCGCTGTCGGTGATCCGCGTGAACGACCTGGTGGAAAACCGCCTCGCGCCCAAGCTCTCGCAGGTGCAGGGAGTGGGCCTGGTGGCCATTGCCGGCGGGCGGCGGCCCGCTGTGCGCATCCAGGCGCATCCCACGGCGCTGGCGCAGCGGGGCATGACGCTGGAAGACGTGCGTCTGGCCATCGCTGCGGCCAACGTCAAGCTGGCCAAGGGCGGGTTCGACGGACCTGCACGGGCTTCGACCATCGACGCCAACGACCAGCTGCAGTCGGCTGCCGAGTACCGCGAGCTGATTCTGGCGTTCAAGAATGGTGCGCCCGTGCGGCTCAAAGACGTGGCCGAGATCGTGGACGACGCCGAGAACACGCGTCTGGCCGCCTGGGCGGGCACGTCCGAGACGGGCTTGCAGCCCGGTGTGATCCTCAACATCCGCCGCCAGCCCGGGGCGAATGTGATCGAGACGGTGGACCGCATCAAGGCCTTGCTGCCGGAGCTGCAAAGCACCTTGCCCGCATCGCTGGATGTGCAGGTGCTCACCGACCGCACCGTGACCGTGCGCGCCTCGGTGCGCGACATGCAGTGGGAGCTGGGCCTGGCGGTGCTGTTGGTGGTGGCCGTGATTTTCGTGTTCCTGCGTAGTCCGTCGGCCACGCTGATTCCGAGCGTGGCCGTGCCCCTGTCGCTCATCGGCACCTGCGGCGTGATGTATTTGGCCGGGTTCTCGGTCAACAACCTCACGCTGATGGCGCTGACCATTTCGACCGGCTTCGTGGTGGACGACGCGATCGTGATGATTGAAAACATTGCCCGGCATCTGGAGATGCCGGGCAATGTTTCGGCGCAGGCTCATGGGGCCGCAGGCCCCGTGAAGGACGCGCAAGCGTCCGGCCGGAGCCAAAACGTTTTTAGTCGGCATCTGGAGATGCCGGGCAATGTTTTGGCGCAGGCTCATGGGGCCGATGGCGCGGCTGCGCCGCGGCAGAGTCCAGCCCCCATGACCCCGCTGCAGGCTGCGCTCGACGGCTCGCGTCAGATCGGCTTCACCATCATCTCGCTCACGGTGTCGCTGATCGCGGTGCTGATTCCGCTGCTGTTCATGGGCGACGTGGTGGGGCGGCTGTTCCACGAATTCGCGATCACGCTGGCCGTGGCCATTCTGATTTCGGCGGTGGTCTCACTCACGCTCACGCCCATGCTGTGTGCGCGGCTGCTGCGGCATGACCCAGCCGCACAGCATGGCCGGCTGTACCACGCGACGGGCCGGTTCTTTGACCGCACCATTGCGTGCTATGGCCGCATGCTGGATTGGGTGCTCGACCACCGCGGCTGGACCTGGACGGTGTTCCTGGCCACGCTGGTGCTCACGGTGCTGCTGTACCTGTGGATTCCCAAGGGCTTCTTTCCGGTGCAGGACACCGGTACGCTGCAGGCCACCACTGAGGCCGATCAGTCGATCTCGTTTGCGGGCATGGCCGAGCGCCAGCAGGCCGTGGCCGAGCGGCTGTTGCAAGACCCTGCGGTGCGCAGCATCTCCTCGTTCATCGGCGTGGACGGCGCCAACCCCACACTCAACACGGGGCGGCTGCTGATCGACCTGCAGCCACATGCGCAACGCGATGCGGCCGATGTGGTGCAGCAGCGTCTGGCCGCGAGCGTGCAGGATCTGCCCGGCATCCGGCTGTACCTGCAGCCCGTGCAAGACCTGAGCATTGAAGACCGTGTGGCCCGCACCCAGTACCAGTGGCTGCTGTCCTCGCCCGATCCGCAGCAGCTGGCGGCCAGCGCAGCCGATCTGCTGCGTCGGCTCAAGGCCCTGCCAGAGCTGACCGATGTGGCCAGCGACCAGCAGGAGCAGGGCCGCCAGGCTTTTGTGCAGATTGACCGGGCCCAGGCCAGCCGCCTGGGCGTGACGGTGGCGGGCATCGATACGGCGCTCTACAACGCGTTTGGCCAGCGGCTGATTTCGACGATCTTCACCCAGTCCAACCAGTACCGCGTGGTGCTGGAGGTGGCTGCGCCGTACCGCCTGGGGCCCGAGGCGCTGCAGTCCATCTATGTGCCTTCAAGCGCCGGGGCACCGGTGCCGCTGTCGTCGGTGGCGCGGGTGCAAGAGCGGTCCATGCCGCTGGTGGTGCAGCGCGTGGGCCAGTTGCCCGCGGCCACGCTGTCGTTCAACACCGCACCCGGTGTGTCGCTGGGCGACGCGGTGGCCGCCATCGAGCGCGAGAAGGCCGCCGCGCAGGCCGAAGGCCTGCTGCCTCTGTCGGTGGAGACGCGCTTTCAGGGCGCGGCGCTGGCGTTCCAGACCTCGCTGGGCTCGACGCTGCTGCTCATTTTGGCCGCGGTGGTCACCATGTACATCGTGCTGGGCGTGCTCTACGAAAGCATGGTGCATCCGGTCACCATCCTCTCGACGCTGCCCTCGGCCGGTGTGGGCGCGCTGCTGGCGCTGCTGCTCGCGCGGCTGGATTTGGACATCATTGCCATCATCGGCATCGTGCTGCTGATCGGCATCGTCAAGAAGAACGCGATCATGATGATCGACTTCGCGCTGGAGGCGCAGCGCGAGCAGGGCCTGCCGCCGCGTGAGGCCATCCACCAGGCCTGCCTGCTGCGCTTTCGGCCGATTCTGATGACCACGCTGGCGGCCTTGCTGGGCGCCTTGCCCATGATGCTGGGCAGCGGCGTCGGCAGCGAGATGCGCCACCCATTGGGCGTCGCCCTGGTGGGCGGCCTCGTGGTGAGCCAACTGCTCACGCTCTTCACCACCCCGGTGATCTACCTCACCTTTGAAGGCTGGGCGCAGCGCTGGCGCGCTGCGCGCGGAGTGGCCCATGCCTGAGTCGGTACACCGGCTCGCACTGGCACTGGCGGGCATGGCGCAAGCCCAAGACAGGTTTGCTATTGAAGATATAGCAAACTTTCGAGTTTGGATAAGCACAATCGCCCATTTTGGCTATGGGTGCCAGAAAGGCCTGCGGTGAGCCTCTCCACCCCGTTCATCCACCGCCCCATCGGCACCATGCTGCTCACGCTGGGCCTGGCGCTGGCCGGGGCGGTGTCGTACTTTCTGCTGCCGGTAGCGCCGCTGCCGCAGGTGGACTACCCCACCATCTCGGTCAGCGCCAGCCTGCCCGGGGCCAGCCCCGACACCATGGCTGCCACCGTGGCCACACCGCTGGAGCGCACGCTGGGCGCGATTGCAGGGGTCAACGAGATCACCTCGCGCTCCACCCAGGGCAGCACTTCCATTACCCTGCAGTTCGATCTGGACCGCGATGTGGACAGCGCCGCGCGCGATGTGCAGGCCGCTATCAACGCCGCGCGCACGCTGCTGCCCACGGGCATGCCGGGCAACCCGACCTACCGCAAGGTCAACCCGGCGGATTCGCCGATCATGATCCTGGCGTTGACGTCGGACCTGCTGACGCGCGGGCAGATGTACGACGTGGCTTCCACGGTGCTGGCGCAAAAGCTCTCCCAGATCGAAGGCGTAGGGCAGGCTTCGGTCAGTGGCGGGGCGCTGCCCGCGGTGCGCGTGGAGCTGGACCCGGTGCGTCTGGCCTCGCACGGCATCGCGCTCGACCAGGTGCGCGCGGCCATCGTGAGCGCCAATGCCAACCGGCCGCTGGGTGCGCTGGAGCAGGGCGACCGCCACTGGCAGATTGCGGCCAACGACCAGGCGCGCACTGCGGCCGACTACGCGCCCTTGGTGCTGCGCTGGAAGAACGGCCAGGCCGTGCGGCTGTCCGACGTGGCCGATGTGGTCGATTCGGTGCAGGACGTGCGCAACTTCGGCGTGGCCAATGGCAAGCCCGCGGTGCTGCTGCAGGTGTACAAGCAGCCGGGTGCCAACGTGCTAGAAGCGGTCGAGCGCGTGCGCGCCTTGCTGCCGCAACTGCAGGCGTCGATTCCGGCGGCCATCGACATCGAGGTCGTGTCCGACCGTACGCCCACGCTGCGCGCCTCGGTCCAGGAGGTGGAGCGGGCGCTGGCGATTGCCGTGGCGCTGGTAGTGCTGGTGGTGTTCCTGTTCCTGCGCAATGGCCGCGCCACGCTCATCCCCAGCGTGGCCGTGCCGGTGTCGCTGGCCGGCACCTTTGGCGTGATGTACCTCGCCGGCTACACGCTCGACAACCTGTCGCTGATGGCGCTCACGGTGGCCACCGGTTTTGTGGTGGACGATGCCATCGTGGTGCTGGAACACATCATGCGGCACATGGAGCGCGGCAAAACTGCTCTGCAGGCCGCGGTGGACGGCGCGCGCGAGATCGGCTTCACGGTGGTGTCCATGAGCCTGTCGCTGATCGCGGTGTTTGTGCCCATTTTGTTCATGGGCGGCATCGTTGGGCGCTTCTTCCAGGAGTTCGCCATCGTCATGTCGGCGGCCATCCTGGTGTCGATGGTGGTGTCGCTGACCACCACGCCCATGATGTGCGCCGCGCTGCTGCGCCCGCAGGACATACGCCCCGTGCGCGGCCGGGGTTGGCGCGCCGCTTTCAGCCGGCGGGTGGACCGCTGGCAGACCCGCGGCCTGCGCGCCTACCGCCGCAGCCTGGCCTGGGGCCTGCGGCGCCAGCCCGTGGTGCTGCTGGCGCTGGCGGTGGTGGTGGGCTTCAACGTCTGGCTCTACCACGCCATCGACAAGGGCTTCATGCCCGAGCAGGACACAGGCCGCATCGCGGGCTTTATTCGCGCCGACCAGGCCACCTCGTACCAAGCGATGGAGCAGCGCCTGCAGCGCTTTCTGGCCATCGTGCAGGCCGACCCGGCCGTAGAACATGTCACCGGCTTCACCGGCGGCTGGCAGCGCAACTCTGCGGCCATGTTCATGACGCTCAAGCGCGGGCCGAACCAGGAGCGCTCGGAGGTCGTGATCGCCCGGCTGCGCGAGCAGCTCAAGAACGAGCCCGGCGCGCGCCTGTTCATGACGCCGCAGCGCGACATCCGCATCGGCGGGCGGCAAAGCAGCGCCTCGTACGACTACACGCTGCAGGCCGACGACATCCAGGACCTGCGCATCTGGGAGCCGCGCATCCGCCAGGCGCTGAGCCAGTTGCCCGAGTTGGAAGACGTCAACAGCGACGTGCAGGACTTCGGCCAGCAGACCTCGCTGGTCATCGACCGCGACGCCCTGGCCCGCCACGGTCTGACCATGGCGCAGATCGACGCCACCCTGGGCAACGCGTTCGCGCAGCGGCAAGTGGGCGTGATCTACAACCCCCTGAACCAGTACCGCGTGGTGATGGAGGCCGACCCGCGCTTTCTGCAAAGCCCTGAGACACTGCGCGGCTTCTTCTTTGTCAACGCCCAGGGGCAGCCCGTACCACTCACGGCCGTGGCCCGCATCACCACCACCAACACGCCGCTGTCGGTGAACCACGAACGCGGCACACCGGCCAGCAGCATCAGCTTCAGCCTGGCGCAGGGCGTGTCGCTGTCGCAGGCGTCGGAAGCGGTGCGCAATGCCGTGGCCGAGCTGGGCGTGCCGGTGTCGGTGCGCGGCACCTTCAGCGGCACTGCCGGGGCCTTCCAGGAGGCGCTGTCCGGCCAGCCGCTGCTGATCCTGGCGGCCATCGTCACCATTTACCTGGTGCTGGGCATGCTGTACGAAAGCCTGGTGCACCCGATCACCATCCTCTCCACGCTGCCGTCTGCAGGGGTGGGCGCGCTGCTGGCGCTGATGCTGTTCAAGACCGAGTTCTCGCTGATCGCACTGATCGGCGTGATCCTGCTGATCGGCATCGTCAAGAAGAACGCCATCATGATGATCGACGTGGCCATCGTGCGGCAGCGCCGCGCGGCGGCGGGCGGCACCACCGCCGCGCAGGCCATCTACCGCGCCTGCAGCCTGCGGCTGCGCCCCATCCTCATGACCAGCGTGGCCGCCCTGTTCGGCGCGCTGCCGCTGGCCCTGGGCCGTGGCGACGGGGCCGAGCTGCGCCAGCCGCTGGGCATTGCCATCGTCGGGGGGCTGGTGGTCAGCCAACTGCTCACGCTCTACACCACACCCGTGGTGTACGTGGGGCTCGACCGGCTGCGCCAGGCTGCGATGCGCCGCCGCCCCGCCCCAGCCCATCCATCGCCCACCGCCGCCCTGCCTGGAACCGACGCATGACGCCCCGACCGCCTTCTCTTCGAGACCTGCCTCGGCGCACTGTCGCCCCATGGCTGCTGCTGGGTGCCGGCCTGTGGTTGGCCGGCTGCGCCCAAACGCCGCCCTACGCACCGCCCGCGCCAGAGGTGCCGACCCAGTTCAAGCAGCAGGCCGCCGCGCAGGCGCAGGGCCTGTGGCGGCTGGCCGAAGCCGCTGCCGTACGCATGCCCGAGGCCGCCTGGTGGTCTGGCCACGGCGATCCCGTGCTCGACGAACTGCAGGCCCGCGCCCAGGCCCAGAACCCGGGCCTGGCGCAAACCGCAGCGCGCCTGCGCGTGGCCGAGGCCGCGCTGGCCGCCAGCGGTGCCGCCCGCCTGCCCAGCCTGGGCACCAGCGCCAGCGCCAGCCGCGCCCGCAGCGGCACGCAGCAGGCCGACGGCAGCCCCAGCGCCCGCATGGGCAGCAGCTATGCCGTGGGCCTGAATGCCGCCTGGGAGCTGGACCTGTGGGGCCGCGTGGCGGCCAGCGTGTCGGCCGCCCAAGCCACCGCCGAAGCCAGCGCCGCCGATCTGGCCGCAGCCCGCCTGTCGCTGCAGGCCACCGTGGCCCAAACCTACTTTGCGCTGCGCGCGGCCGAGGCCCAGGGCCGCCTGCTGGACGACACCCTGCACGCCTACGAGCGCAGTTGGCAGCTCACGCGCGCGCGCCAGTCCGCGGGCGTGGCCACCAGCGCCGACGTGGCCCAGGCCGAAGCCCAGTACAAAACCACCCGCGTGCAGTGGATGGAAACGCGCACCACCCGCGCGCAGCTTGAACACGCGCTGGCCACCTTGCTCGGTCAGCCGCCTGCGGCCTTTGCACTGGCCCCCACGGCCGAGCTGCCCAGCCCCCCGGCCGTGCCCGGTGCGCTTCCCGCACAGCTGCTGCAGCGCCGACCTGACGTGGCCGCGGCCGAGCGCCGCGTGGCTGCGGCCAATGCGCAGATTGGCGTGGCGCGCGCGGCGTTTTTTCCGGCGGTCACGCTGTCGGCCTCGCTGGGCCAGCGCGGCACGGTGCTGGCCGATCTGTTCAATGCCCCGAATCTGGTGTGGTCGCTCGGGCCGGCGCTGGCCGCCTCGCTGATCGACGGCGGGGCGCGCAGTGCTGCGCTCGAATCCGCCCGCGCCAGCCACGCGCAGGCCACAGCCGCCTACCGGCAGACGGTGCTAGCCGCGCTGCAGGAGGTGGAGGACAACCTGGTCGCAGCCGCATCGCTGGCCGAAGAAGAAGCCCTGCAGCGCGAGGCCGTGGCCGCCGCGCAGCGCGCGCTTGATGTGGTGGAGCACCAGTACCGCGCGGGCACGGTGGGCTACCTGAATGTGCTGACGGCGCAGACGGCGGTGCTGTCGGCCCGCCGCAGCCTGATCGACCTGCGCGCGCGCCGACTCACGGCCGCCAACACCTTGCTGCGCAACCTGGCCGGCCCGTGGGAGCCGGGCGCCGCGGTCACATCGCCTTGAAGCGGTGGGCGTAGAGCCGGCTCACGGGCAGGCGTTCGGGCCGGGTGCGCAGGCCCAGGTGCAGACGGCCGGCTTCGTCGCGCGTGACGGTGGCAATCTCGCTGGCGCGCACCAGCAGGCTGCGGTGCACCTGCCAGAAGATGTTGGGGTCGAGCTGCGCCGCCAGTTCCTTGAGCGGCATGCGCAGCAGGTATTCGTGCGTGGCGGTGAGCACGCGCACGTATTTGTCGGCGGCCTCCAGCACCAGCACCTCGTCCACTGGCACCATGCGGATCTGCGTGCCCACCCCCACCTGCAGCAGGCGCAGCGGTGCCGGGGCGGCTACGGCCCCCGGCGCACTGCCCGGCGGTGTCGCGGCCACACCCGGCAGGACCTGCAGCAGGTGGCGCAGTTGGTCGAGCATGCGCTCGAAGTTTGCTCCTGAATTAATAGCTGCTTGTGCTTGTTTGGCAAGCACGAGCTGCAGTTTTTGTACTGTCTTTTCGAGCCGCGCCGTCTGCACCGGCTTGACGAGGTAGTCCATGGCCTGTGCGTCAAAGGCCTGCAGTGCGTACTGGTCGTAGGCCGTGACGAAGACCAGCGCAGGAAACGGCCTCTCCGGCGGCCAGGTGTCGGTCAGCTCGGCGGCGGCTTCCAGACCGCTCTGGCCTGGCATGCGGATGTCGAAGAACAGCACGTCGGGCGCAAGGCGCAGTGCCTCGCGCACGGCGCTCAAGCCGTCACCTACGGTGGCCACGATCTCCAATGTCGGCCAGCATTGCCGAAGCGCCTGCGTCAGTGCGGCGGCCAGCAGAGGTTCGTCTTCGGCAATCAGGGCGCGCGCAGCGTTGGATGGGGCGGATGTGGTCGGGTTCATGCAGAGGACAGCGTGAGCGGCAGCACGATGCGGGCGCAGGTGCCCTGAGGGGCCAGCGGCGTGAGTTCCAGCCCGGCCTGGGCACCGTGCAGCGTGGCCAGCCGCTCGCGCACCTGGGTCAACCCAAAGCCTCCGCCCCTGGTGGGCAAGGGTGCCACAGCATGGCTGTGCAGGCCAACGCCGGTGTCTTGCACCTCAATCTGCAGCAGGGGGCCGTGCGCGGACTCGATCGCACGGGCGCGCACCGCAATGTGCCCGCCGGGCACTGAGGGCTCCAGCCCATGTCGGATGGCGTTTTCGGCCAGCGGCTGTAGCAGCAGCGGCGGTACCGCAGCGCTGCGCAGCGCAACAGGCAGGTCCAGCGTGTACTGCAGCCGCGGGCCCATGCGCACGGCCATCAGTTCAAAGTAATCGCGCAGCCTCGCAAACTCGTCGGCCAGCGGATGTGAAAGCTGGCGCGAGCCGCCCAGCGTGGCGCGCAGGTAGGCAATCATGCGGTCCAGCATGTGCTGCGCCCGGGCCGGGTCGGTGCCGATGAGCACGCGCAGGTTGGCCAGGGTGTTGAACAGCATGTGGGGTTCCAGCTGTGTCTCCAGCAACTTCAGGCGCGATTCGCTGGCGTGCATGCGCGCCTCGGCCATCTTGCCTTCCAGGTACGCCGACTTGTTGACCGCGTAGAAGTAGAACGTGCCCACCAGCCCGGCAATGACCGTGATGAGGATGGACGTGCGCTGGTCTGCACCGGAGATCAACGCCCCCGGCGGGTAGAAGTGAAAGTAGTGCACGCAGAGCGTGTCTGCCAGCAAGGTGCCCGCCAGGTAGCCCACCACGATGCCCACCAGGACCAGCGCAATGCCCTGCCAGCCGTGCGGCCAGCCCGTTTCCGCGGCGGACGGTATCAGCTCGCGCCCCAGGTCGATGATGGCCCAGGTGAAGGTGCCGATCAGCACCGAATACACCACCGGTGGCCCGTAGGGCTTGTCGGGCATGAACGTGCACTGGATGGTGGCAACCACCAGGGTGAAGGCCACCACCTGCAGGTAGTGCCGCAGCTTGCTGACCCCGTTGAACTCGCGGTGCAGCTTCATGGCCGGTCTTGGCGGCGCTGCAGGGCCTCGCGCTCGCGCTGCACCATGCGCTCGCGCAGGCCGCTGCCAGTGCCCAGCAAAAACACCGACACCCCATGCAGCACCAGCCCCAGCCCCCAGCCCAGCAGCGGGTACACCGACCACGGGCGTGTGCCAAACGCATAGCGCGACATGGCAAAGATGAGGGCGTTGACCAGCACGAAGGCCATCGCATGCAGGTACCAGCCCAGCTTGGCGTTGGCGCGGCGGCGGGCGAGTTGGTCGAGGTCTTCGGGTGTCATGGGCATGGAGCTTTGCATTCTAGGCGGCGCAACGGACGCGACAACGCGCCAGCATGGGCGTGGTCAGGGTCGTTGCGATGGCGTCACCGGTTTCAGCGGCTGCAGATGCGTGGCAAAGAACGCCACGGTGCTTGCATCCACCTGCGGCAGCACGCTGCGGTCAAAGCCGGGCGGGTCGCCCAGCAGCGCGCGGGTCAGGTCGTTCATGCGGTCCAGCGGTGGCATGGGCGACAGCATGATGCCGTGGCTGCCGTCTGGCAGGTCGGCAATGTGCGTGCAACGGTCCTGGCACGCGGCCAGCACGGCACTGCTGTGAAAGCGTGGAATCTGGTTCACGTCCTTGCCCGCAGTGATGAGCCCTAGCGCGATGCGCGGGTTGGTCAGACTGCCCATGTCGAAGTCGGCTGCAAACGGCACCACGGCCACTGTGGCCGCCACGCGCGGGTCGGTGTGTGCATACAGCGTCTCGTCGCCAAAGCGGTGGCGAATGATGGTGATGGCCACGGCCTTCTTGATACCGTCCAGCCAGTTGCCGTGCAGGCGGGTGGTGAAGCCGACGCAGGACGAAAAATCTTCCGCCAGATGGGCCTCGCAGTGCTGCTTGAAGCGGGCGGGCGACCATTGCCCCCCGGCAAACACCAGGGCTGTGTGGCCTCCGGCCGAGCCACCGAACACGCCCACCTTGTCCAGCGCCAGCAGCGGTGCCAGCCGCGCATCCTGTGCGACGGCATCCACTGCGCGGGAGACCTCGGCGGGGCGGCGCTTCCAGCTCTCCGGGCCGGGGGTGGAGTGGTCTTTGTAGTTGTCGCCCGCATGCTCTGGCAGGGCCACCACAAACCCGGCCTGCACCAGTGCACGGGCCAGGTCGGTGTGCACCCAGGGGCTGCCGCCAGAGCCGTGCGACACCACTACCAGACGGCCGTTGCCCGCCACGGGTGTGCCCTGCCAGGCCAGCTGCAGCGCAAAAGGGCCGCGCTGCACGGGCTGGTCGGCCTCTTGTGCCGGATAGAACACCGTGACGGGGCCGTCGCTCTGTTGCCCGGGCAACTCTGCGAGACCCACGCCTGCATGGGCGGGGCTGGCTGTGATGACGGCTGCAGCCAGCAAGGCCAGGCACCAGGCCATCCAGGTTTTTGTCATGGCCGTGTTTTTGTTGGGATGAGCCATCATCAGCCGATCAGCGGGGGGGGTGCGCAGCAGCCAGTCGGTCGCGTTCCGCCTGCACCATGCGCTCGTGCAGGTCGCTGCCACCCGCAAGAACGAACACCACCACGCCATGGATGGCCAGGCCGATGCCCCAGCCCAGGGCCGGGAACACCGCCCAGTGCCGCCCGCTGCCCACCGACAGTGCGACCAGCAGCAGGTTGACGAGCAGGTACACGCTGGCATGGATGTACCAGCCCATTTTGGCTCCGGCACGGCGGCGTGCCAGACGTTCGAGGGGATCGGTCGTGACGGTGTAGTTGCGCATGGGGGCTCCTGTGCAGAGGGATCGTTATGGGGGCTCAGGCGGTGGCGGGTGATGTGGCCAAGGGGGCGCTGCGTTGCACCAGCCTCCACAGCCGCAGCGCGCGGGCCGCAAACAGGCCGTTGAACACGCCATACAGCGCAGCGATCTGCAGCGCAAAGCCGCTGTCGCGTGCCAGGGCGGGCTGCAGGGCCAGCTCCACACCCACGAGGTATTTGGTGAGGAAGATGCCCAGGATCAGGGCCAGCGGCATGGCGCTGCCCGGAATGTAGAAGCAGCGTGACTTGCTTTCGTACAGCGTGCCCTGGGGCGCCGCTGGTTGCAGCCACAGCGCCACGCCGGCAATCAGCACGGCGGCGGCCAGCCACGCGCCCACCGGCAGCAGGGCCTGGCCCGCAGCGCCAAAGGCCGAGGCGATGCCGTACACCGACAGGCCGGTCATCGCCACCGGCATGACCATGGCCCGCACCAGACTCACGTTGCGGGCCAGCAGCTGGCTGCCGCCCAGCCAGAGGAGACCGGCCAGCAGGGCCCAGACCCAGTAGGGCGTGTTTTCGATGATGCGACCCAGCATCTGGGGTTGTTGGACAAGGAGGTTGAGCAGCATGGTGGTCGTCCTGTTGTGAACAATGAATGGAGGGGTGGGGTCAGATCAGTCCGAGTGCGGACCAGACCGTGTGGCCCAGAAAACGGTCGGGCAGCAGCGTGAAGCCGCCAGCCACCACACAGGCGCCGATGTAGGTGCGTTGCATCATCTTGCGGTGGCCGACGATGTTGCGGCGGGCGAGGAACACAAAGGCCATGGCCAACATGCCCAGGGTGACGGGGATCAGCAGGTGAATCAGACCGAAGCTGCCCCAGCGCGGGCCGGGGCCGCCGGTGATGAAGAGGGCCGACACGGCAGCGGCAACCATCAGCGTGACCCAGGCGTAGCCTGCCGCGCGGTGCAGGCGGGGGCGCTGCGTGGCCCCTTGGCGGGCCCACAGGGCAATGGGGCCGATGGCAACGGCCGCCAGCGCGGCTGCAAGATGGATGGCGATGACGGGGGTGATTTGCATGGCGGGGCTCCTGGCGGGTTCGATGGAACGAACTGTGCCGATGCCCTTCCCGGGGCGCCACAGCCCTGCGACGAAATGCAGCCCACCGGGCGTGAAATGCTGCCACGCGGAGTGAGTGGTGGGCGGATTGGGCCGCCAGAAGCAACGCGGCGGGCGTTTTGCCAGGGGGGCTGGAGCCCACGGCGGATAATCTCGCACCTATTTGCAAGGAGTGCGCGTGGACGTTGTATTGCTGGTCAAGGCCGCCATCATGGGGGTCGTCGAGGGGTTGACGGAGTTTTTGCCCATCTCTTCCACCGGGCACCTGATCCTGGCCGGGTCGCTGCTGGGATTTGACGATGCCAAGGCCAAGGTGTTTGACATTGCCATCCAGACGGGCGCCATTTTTGCGGTGATCCTGGTGTACTGGGCCAAGATCCGCTCCACGCTGGTCGCCTTGCCCACCGAGCGCCAGGCCCAGCGGTTTGCGCTCAATGTGTTCATCGCCTTTGTGCCTGCCGTGGTGCTGGGCCTGCTTTTGGGCAAGGCCATCAAGGCGCACTTGTTCACACCGGTGGTGGTGGCGAGCACCTTCATCATTGGTGGCTTCATCATTCTGTGGGCTGAGCGGCGCCCTCCGTCGGCCACCCGCATCCACAGCGTGGACGCGATGACGCCGCTCGATGCCATCAAGGTCGGTCTGGTGCAGTGCCTGGCTATGATTCCTGGTACCAGCCGCAGCGGCGCGACCATCATCGGCGGCATGCTGCTGGGGCTGTCGCGCAAGGCGGCCACCGACTATTCTTTCTTTCTTGCGATTCCGACGCTGATCGGTGCGGGGGCCTACAGCGTGTACAAGGAGCGCGACCTGATCAGCATGGCCGACCTTCCGATGTTCGCCACCGGCTTGGTGTTTTCGTTTCTCAGCGCATGGTTGTGCGTGCGCTGGCTGCTGCGTTACATCAGCACCCACAGCTTTGTGCCGTTTGCGTACTACCGCATTGTGTTTGGCGTCATCGTGCTGCTCACTGCCTGGACGGGATGGGTGCAATGGACACCGCATTGACGTCGGTTGCTCAGGTGGCGTGGGCCCGCGTGGCATGCCGCCTGTTGCTGATGGTGGCTGTGCCGGGCGTGGCCCTGGCCCAGGAGTCGGGCCGCACTCAGCCAGCGATAGAACCTGCTCAGGCCGCGTCTGTGCCGCAGCAGTCGGGTGGGGCAGCGCAGCCCCTGCGCGTGCACTACGTGTTGGGCGGGATCGCGAGCGCGAGTCCGGACTATCCAGGCAGCGAGCGCCGCGGCTACGCACTGCGTCCGGCCTGGGCCTTGGAGTACGGGCGATTTCGCCTGAGCACCTCCCGCGGCAGTGCCCTAATGGGACACGGGCTGGGCGGACAGGACTCCGGTGCCAGTGCGGCGCTCGCAGATGGTGAGCGGTTTCAGTTGCGTGCAGGGCTGCGGTTCGACCGGGGGCGCAATGGCGATGCGTCGCCCCGCCTTGCGGGGCTGCCTGAGGTGCGCAGCACCCTGCGGTTGCGGGTGTCGGCCGGCTATGCGCTCACTTCGCACTGGTCGCTCGGGCTGGGGGTGTCGCAAGACTGGCTGGGTCGCGACGGCGGAGGCCAGGTGTCGGTGACCTTGGGCTATGCGCTGCCGATCTCGGAGGTTACGCGCCTGAGCGTGGGCGCAGGCTTGCATTGGGCCGACAGCACCTACATGCGCACCCAGTACGGCGTGCCGACTTCGGCAGCGGGCAGTAGCCCATTGCCCGCTTATGTGCCCAAGGCCGGCTGGTACAACGCCGACGTGGGGGTGGAAGTGATGCATGCCCTCAGTCGCCACTGGGTAGCGCTGGGGGGGCTTCGGGTGTCGCAGTTGCAGGGAGCCGCACGGCACAGCCCCCTGACGGTCGAGCCTTTGGGCTACTCGGTGTCGGTGGGCCTGGCTTACCGTTGCTGTCGCTGAGGCTGACGCCCCCAGCGCAGCGGATGCCCAGCGGATCAGCCTAGAAACCGCAGTTGGATGCGCCCGCCAGTGCCGTGATCGGCGCACCAGGCAAGGCGAGACGACGCAGCGCACTCCTGTGCGCAAGGAGGCACAACGCCGCAT
>JBKBUN010000035.1:0-22186 GCA_046289925.1 Burkholderiaceae bacterium
CCCAAGCCCGACAGGCTCCTAGAAACCGCAGTGGGATGCGCCCGCCAGTGCCGTGATCGGCGCGCCAGGCAAGGCGAAAAGACGCGGTGCACTCCTGTGCGCAAGAAGGCACAACGCCGCATGGCGCATCGAGCATGGTGCTGGCAGGCACATAGCGCTTTCACCCACAAGGTGAGTGTGCCCACAAGGCGCAACTTCAACGGACATATGAACTTTTCAGTACGAACAAGCGGTCAACTGCGGTTTCTAGGTTCAATGGCCTGGCCGATGGCCTCGAACTGGAACTGCTGGGCCCACTGGCGCATGGTCGCCAGCCAGGGCGCACACTCGGGGTGCTCCTGCTCCAGGACCTGCAGCGCCTGCAACACCCCACGGGGATAGCCCAGCGCCACGGCCTGCTTCAGCTCAGACAGCGCCTCCAGCGGAGGGGCCACACTGGCAGCCTGCGGCGCGGGGCGGGGGGCCGACACCGGCGCCGCGGCCACAGAAGGGGGCGTCTGTAGCACCGGGTCGGCCGTGTCCAGTTCCCACACCAACCCTAGACGGCGTTCCAGCCAGTCCAGCAGTTCGGTGTGGCGCACGGGCTTGACGAAGAAGTCGTCGGGCCCGATGGACACGTCGTTCTCCAGCCCTTTGTCGAACGCATTGGCCGACACGATGGCGCAGTGGGCGGGCACCTGCATGGCGCGCAGGCGGCGCAGGGTTTCCCATCCATCGATGCCCGGCATGGCCAGGTCCATGAGCACCGCATCGGGCTGGTAGCCCGTGGCCAGCAGATCGAGCGCGTCGTGGCCGCTGGCGGCCTGGCGCAGCTCAAAGCCCAGCGGTGCCAGCAAGGCGACGAGCAATTCGCGGTCGGGCTCCTCATTGTCCACCACCAGAATGCGGCGCCGTGGGCCGTGGTAGCCGGTGCGGGTGCCGCGCATGGCCTGCCGGGGGGGCCGGCCACTGCCCGGCTCGCCATGCAGTTCTGGCAGGAACAGCCGCACCTGGAACGTCGCGCCCTCACCCGGTTGGCTGCGCACCGTCAGCTCGCCCCCCATCAGGGCGGTGAGCATCTTGGCAATCGTCAGGCCCAAGCCTGCGCCCGGGACCGCAGATACGGCGCTGCCAGCGCGCGCAAAGGGCTCGAAGATGCGCTCGATTTCCTCGGCCGTCAGACCCGGCCCGGTGTCCTGCACCTCGATGCGCGCCATCTCCCGGGCGTAGCGCACGCGCAGCGTGACGGCGCCCTGGGCCGTGAACTTGATGGCATTGCCCAGCAGGTTGATGAGGATCTGTCGCAGGCGTTTTTCATCGGCACGCACCAACTCTGGAATCGTGCCCTCCACATCGAACCGGAAGGCCAGCCCCTTGGCCGCTGCCTGCAGCTCAAAGAGCGCGGCCATCTCGTGCAGACCGTCGGCGAAGCGCATGGGGCCCACATCCAGCGTGAGCTTGCCCGACTCGATGCGCGCAATATCGAGCGTGCCCTCGATCAGCGACAGCAGGTGCTCGCCCCCCCGGCGAATCACATGCACCGCATGCTTGCGGTGCTCGGGCACGCCCGGGTCTTCGCCCATGAGCTGCGCATAGCCCAGGATGCTGTTGAGCGGCGTGCGCAGTTCGTGGCTGATGGCACTGATATAGCGGCTCTTGGCCTGATTGGCCTGGTCGGCGGCCTGCCGGGCCTCTTCTGCCGCCTGCCGGGCCTGCTCGGCCACCTGGCGGGCGGTCTGCAGCGCGGCATCTGTCTGGCGGTGCAGTTCGATCTCACGCATCAGCAAGCCCGTCTGGCGGTTGGATTCCTCTTGCGCTACCTGGCGACTTTTGTGGGCCAGCACCAGCCACCAGGCCACGATGCCCGAAATCAGCAGCAGCACCAGGTAGGCCTTGAGCAGGCCCGAGCGCAGTGCACCCTCGGCTGCGGCCGGGCTGTCGATCACCTCGAGGGCCTGGGACAGCGTCTGCAGTTCCTGGTGGTAGAGCAGGCCCATCACAGCCGCCAGCACGGGTGCGATCACCAGCATCAGCAGCAGGAAGTGCGCAAGCCCGGTGTCCAGATACGGCCAGATGCGGCGCGGCAGCAGCCAGCGCAGCGTGGCCGACCACTGCACCGCCAGGTGTGCGTGGGGTTTGCACAGATCGCCGCAGCGCGCATCGAGCGTGCAGCACAGCGAGCATATGGACCCGCGGTAGGCGGGGCAGCCCGCCATGTCGGGTGCCTCGTATTCGCGCTCGCACACCACGCAGCGCTGCAGGGCGGGCAGCGCCGTGGCTGACGCAGCGCACCCAGCGCAACCGCCGTTGCTTGCGCAGGCGGCGGACTCGACCTGGGGTTCGGGTTGCCGCGCCAGGTAGTACCTGCCGCGCGTGGCCCATGCGATCAGCGGGGCCGTGACAAAGGCCACGGCCATGGCAATCACCGCCGAAAACGCCTGCGCCAGCGCGCCGAACACTCCCAGGTGCGCGGTGATGGACACAATGGACGCCAGCACCATGGCCCCCACGCCCACCGGATTGATGTCGTACAGATGGGCGCGCTTGAACTCGATGCCTCGGGGCGACAGGCCCAGCGGCTTGTTGACCACGAGGTCGGCCACCACGGCCATCATCCAGGCAATCGCGATATTGGAGTACAGGCCCAGCACCTCTCCCATGGCGCGGAACACGTTCATCTCCATGAGCATGAAGGCGATCAGCGTGTTGAACACCACCCACACCACCCGACCCGGGTGACTGTGCGTGAGGCGCGAAAAAAAGTTGGACCACGCCAGCGAGCCCGCATAGGCGTTGGTGACGTTGATCTTCATCTGCGACACCACCACGAACAGTGCCGTGGCCGCCACCGCCCAACCGGGGTGGGGAAAGACGTACTCGTAGGCCACCAGGTACATCTGGTTCGGATCGACCGCACGCTCGACCGGCACCATGTGGGCCATGGCCAACCAGGCCAGCAGCGCGCCGCCCAGCATCTTGAGCACCCCCAGCACCACCCAGCCCGGCCCACCCGCCAGCACCCCGGCCCACCAGCGCACGCGATGGGTGCGCGACGGCTCTGGCATGAAGCGCAGATAGTCCGCCTGCTCCCCCATCTGGGTAATGAGCGCAATGCCCACCGTCAGAGCCGCACCAAACAAAGGCAGATCAAAGCGCTCACCCCGCCCGGTTTCACCACCGTAGTGCGCCACCCCGGCAAACGCACCAGGATCGTGCGCCAGCACACACACGAACGGCACCACCAGCATCACCAACCACAGCGGCTGCGTCCACAATTGCAGGCGGCTGATGACCGACACCCCGTGCGTGACCAGCGGAATCACCACCAGGGCACAGATCAGATAGCCCCAGGTGGGAGGAATGCCCAGCGCCAGTTCCAGCGCGTAGGCCATGACGGCCGCTTCAAGCGCGAAGAAGATGAATGTGAACGAGGCGTAGATCAGCGAGGTGATGGTCGAGCCGATGTAGCCAAAGCCCGCCCCGCGGGTGAGCAGGTCCATGTCCACCCCGTGGCGTGCCGCATACACGCTGATCGGCAACCCCGCCAGAAAAATGATGAGCCCTGTGGCCACAATGGCCCACAACGCATTCAGAAATCCGTACTGCACCAGCAGCGTGGCCCCCACGGCCTCCAGGATCAGGAACGACGCCGCGCCAAACGCCGTATTGGCCACGCGCCAGGACGACCAGCGCCGAAAACGCACCGGCGTGTAGCGCAGCGCGTAGTCCTCCATGGTCTCTGTGGCCACCCAGTCGTTGTAGTCGCGGCGCACCTTCACCACCTGCTGGGGCGCAGGAGCGTGGCGTGCGGCAGAAGGCGACAAGGGTGGAGAAGACACGGAGCCAGCCAAGTAGAGGCGAGCACTGCCCAGGCAACAAGACCCGGCGGCGCCCCCCAACGCTGCAGATTCCATGCCATGCCACAGCCGATACGCCACTTGCCGTATGGACAGGCATGACCCTTGCTGCGTACGATGAATCCCCACAGCGTCTTGCATTGCGTATGACGCGCGCTTGTGACCCCGGCCTTGAGCGAAGCGAAAGAGTATGGAATTACCCCCCGCGCTCGACCGACCAAGCCGGTCGCACGGGCTAGCGCCCCCCGCCTTGAGCGAAGCGAAAGAATATGGAACTGACTCCCCGTGAAAAAGACAAGCTGCTGATCTTCACCGCCGCCCTGCTGGCCGAGCGGCGCAAGGCCCGGGGCCTCAAACTCAACTACCCGGAAGCCGTGGCGCTGATCAGCGCTGCCGTGATGGAGGGCGCGCGCGACGGCAAGACCGTGGCCCAGCTCATGAGCGAGGGCCGCGCCGTGCTGACCCGCGCCGACGTGATGGACGGCGTGGCCGAGATGATTCCCGACATCCAGGTCGAGGCCACCTTCCCCGATGGCACCAAGCTCGTGACCGTGCACCAGCCTATCGTCTGACCGCAGATCGACCCTGACCGTTTTATTCCTGGAGTCCCCATGCGCCTGATCCGACCCTCCCACGCCCTGCTGGCCTTTGCGGCCCTGGCCCTGTCTTCAGCAGCAAGCGCCCACACCGGCGCACCGGGCCATGAGCACGGCGGCTTTATGGCCGGCCTGTTGCACCCGCTCACCGGCCTGGACCACCTGGCGGCCATGGTGGCGATTGGCCTGTGGAGTGCGCTGAGCGTGCCCGCTGGCTCACAGTTCCCAGCCCGCGTGCTCTGGAGCCCTGCGTGGTTTGCGGCGCTGCTGCTGGGCGGCGCCGTGCTGGGCTGGAGCGGACTTGAGCTGCCCGGCGTAGAACCCATGATTGCGGTGTCGCTGCTGGTCACGGGCCTGCTGGTGGCCACGCGGCTTGCGCTGCCGCGCGCGGTGTCGGCACTGGTGGCCGGGTCGTTTGCGGTGTTCCACGGGCTGGCGCATGGAGCCGAATTGCCCGCAGCCCAGGCCGCCGCCACGCTGGCGGGCATGCTGCTGGCCACGCTGGCGCTGCACGGCGCTGGTGTGCTGGCCGGCTGGCCGCTGCGCCGCCATGTGTGGGCGCCGCGCCTGGCCGGTGGTGCCGTGTCGCTGCTGGGCGGCGTGGCGCTGTGGCCCGCGCTGGTCTGAGGCCCTGCTTGCTGCGCAAAGGCACGCCATGATCCCCGGAGAACTGCTGACCGAGCCCGGCGAGCTCCCGCTCAACACCGGCCGCCGCACCCTGACCCTGGTGGTGCGCAACACCGGCGACCGCCCCATCCAAGTGGGCTCGCACTACCACTTTGCCGAGACCAACGACGCGTTGGGCTTTGACCGCGCCGCCGCGCGCGGCATGCGGCTGAACATTGCCTCGGGCACGGCCGTGCGCTTCGAGCCCGGCCAGCAGCGCACCGTGGAACTGGTGGACTATGCGGGCGACCGCGTGGTGATCGGCTTTCAGGGCAAGGTGCAGGGGCCACTGTAAGGCGGCCCTATCGCATTCACCGCCAAATCGGCTGCTTGTGCTTATTGATCAAGCACAAGCAGCTATCAAAATAATAGCAAATAGCTTCGGAGCGGCCACCATGGCAACCATCGGACGACGCGCTTATGCCGAAATGTTCGGCCCCACCGTGGGCGACCGCCTGCGCCTGGCCGACACCGACCTGATCGTGGAGGTGGAGGCCGACTACACGCTGCGCGCCGGCAGCTACGGCGAAGAGGTCAAGTTTGGCGGTGGCAAGACCATCCGCGACGGCATGGCGCAGTCGCAGCGCATGCGCTGTGAAGGCGCGGTGGACACGGTGCTCACCAACGCACTCATCATCGACCACTGGGGCATCGTCAAGGCCGACATCGGCCTCAAGGACGGGCGCATCGTGGCGCTGGGCAAGGCGGGCAACCCCGACACGCAACCGGGCGTGGACATCGTCATCGGCCCGGGCACCGAGATCATCGCCGCCGAGGGCTGCATCGTCACCGCGGGCGGCTTTGACAGCCACATCCACTTCATCTGCCCGCAGCAAATCGAAGAAGCCTTGACCAGCGGCGTGACCACCATGACCGGCGGCGGCACCGGGCCGGCCACCGGCACCTTTGCCACCACCTGCACGCCCGGCCCCTGGCACATCGAGCGCATGCTGCAGGCGGCCGACGCCTTCCCCATGAACATCGGCCTGCTGGGCAAGGGCAACGCCAGCCGGCCCGACGCCATCCGCGAGCAGGTGCACGCCGGGCTGATTGGCCTGAAGCTGCACGAAGACTGGGGCTCCACCCCCGCCGCCATCGACGCCTGCCTGACGGTGGCCGAAGAAACCGACACACAGGTGGCGATCCACACCGACACGCTCAATGAAAGCGGCTTTGTCGAAGACACGCTGGCCGCCTTCAAGGGCCGCTGCATCCACACCTTTCATACCGAAGGCGCGGGCGGCGGCCATGCGCCCGACATCCTCAAGCTCGTGGGCGAGGCGCATGTGCTGCCGTCTTCGACCAACCCCACGCGTCCCTACACGGTGAACACGCTCGACGAGCATGTGGACATGCTCATGGTGTGCCACCACCTCGATGCGGGCATTGCCGAAGACCTGGCCTTTGCCGAAAGCCGCATCCGCAAGGAAACCATCGCCGCCGAAGACATCCTGCACGACCTGGGTGCCATCAGCATGATGAGCAGCGACAGCCAGGCCATGGGCCGCGTGGGCGAAGTCATCCTGCGCACCTGGCAGACCGCGCACAAGATGAAGCTGCAGCGCGGCAAGCTGCCGGGCGACAGCGCGCGGCACGACAACTTCCGCGTCAAGCGCTACATCGCCAAGTACACGGTCAACCCGGCCCTCACGCACGGCATGGCGCACGAACTCGGCTCCATCGAAGTCGGCAAGTGGGCCGACCTGGTGGTGTGGAAGCCTGCGTTCTTCGGCGTCAAACCCGCGCTGGTGCTCAAGGGCGGCACGATTGCCATGGCCGCCATGGGCGACCCGAACGCCTCCATCCCCACGCCGCAGCCCGTGCACTACCGGCCGCAGTTCGGCGCGTTTGGCGGCGCGCTCACGCGCAGCTCGCTCACCTTTGTGTCGCAGGCCGCGCTCGATGCAGGCATCGGCCAGCGCTACGGCCTGGCCAAGCCGCTGGCCGTGGTCAAGGGCATTCGCGGCATGCGCAAGCGCGACATGGTGCACAACGACTACACGCCGGTCATGGAGATCGACCCGCAGACCTACGCCGTGCGCGCCGACGGCCAGTTGCTCACCTGCGAACCCGCCACCCTGCTGCCACTGGCGCAGCGCTACTTCTTGTTCTGAGCGATGGCTGCCGCGCCCCTGGCCCTGCACATCCGGCTGGGCGACCTGCAGGACGCGCGCATCGAGGCCTTCATGCACGAGCACCTGCGCGACATGCATGCCACCTCGCCGCCCGAAAGCGTGCACGCGCTCGACATGGCGCGGCTGCGCCAGCCCGACATCCGCTTCTGGACGGCCTGGACGGCCGACGCGCAGGCCCCAGGCCAGCTCGCGGGCACGGCGGCGCTCAAGCACCTGGATGCGGGCCACGCCGAGCTCAAATCCATGCGCACCGCCGCCGCCCTGCGCGGCCAGGGCGTGGCGCGCGCGCTGCTCGAACACCTGCTGGGCCAGGCCGTGGACCTGGGGTATTCGCGCATCAGCCTCGAAACCGGCACGCAAGCCTTCTTTGCCCCGGCGCACCAGCTTTACCTGCGCTATGGCTTTGCCGACTGCGCCCCGTTTGGCGACTACCGGCCCGACCCGCACAGCCGCTACATGACCCGCACGCTATGAAGGCACGAGCGCCCATCCACAATGCAGGCCTTGCCGCCGCGGCGGCGCTTTGCCTCTTTACCTTGCCATGATTCAGGTCTCGAAACTTCTCCCCCAGGGCCAGGGCCTGGCCCCCGTGCTGCTCAAGCGTGCGGCCACGCTGGAGCTGGACTGGGACGTGCGCCAGAAAAGCCGCTTCTCGGCCACCGATTCCACGGGCCGCGCGCTGGGCGTCTTCCTGCCGCGCGGTACCGTGGTGCGCGGCGGCGACGTGCTGGTGGCCGAAGACGGCTCGTTGCTGCGCGTGGTGGCCGCGCCGCAACCGGTGCTGCACATCACCTACTGCCGCACGCATGGCAGCCCGTTCGACCTGGTGCGCGCCGCCTACCACCTGGGCAACCGCCATGTGCCCATCGAACTGCAGCCCGACCACCTGAAGATCGAACCCGACCACGTGCTGGCCGACATGCTGCGCGCCATGCACCTCACCGTGACCGAAGACCGCCTGGCCTTCGAGCCCGAAGCCGGGGCCTACGGCCAGGGGCACGGGCACGGGCATTCGCATGGTTCCGACCCTGCACACGGCCATGACCATGTCCACCGCCACGAGCACGAACACGGCCATGTGCACGGCCCTGGCTGTGGACACAACCACGCAGCCGACACCGGCACCGCGCATGTGCATGGCCCGGGCTGCGGGCACGGTCACCACCACGGCCACCACCACCACGATTCGCACTGAGCGCTTGCGCCCCGCACCGCCCATGACACCCGCCCCGCACAGCCTGCTGCAGTTGCTCTGGCTCGCATCGCCTGCGCTGCCGGTGGGCGGGTTCTCGTATTCCGAAGGGCTCGAAGCCGCCATCGAACATGGCCAGGTGCAGGACGAAGCCACGCTGGCGGCCTGGGTGCTCGACCAGTTGCACCTGGCGCAGGCCCGCAGCGACATGCCCGCCCTGGCCCACAGCGTGCAGGCCTGGCAGGTGGGCGATGCGGCGCGCGTGCGCGCACTCAACGACTGGGTGCTGCAAACGCGCGAGACGGCCGAGCTGCGCTTGCAATCGGTGCAGATGGGCCGCTCGCTGGCCGAATGGCTGCGCAACCTGCATGCGCAGGACGCCGAACGCAGCGCCCCCATTGCGCTGCTGCACAGCCTGCCGCCCACCTACCCCGTGGCCTTTGGCCTGGCCGGTGCCTATGCCGGTGCGGCCGTGCGCGACGTGGTGCTGGCCTACGCCTTTGCCTGGGCCGAGAACATGGTGCAGGCCGCGCTCAAATCCATGCGCCTCGGGCAAAGCGCAGGCCAGCGGGTGCTGGCCCGGCTCGCCGCTGCCATTCCCGACGCCACCGACCACGCCCTGGCGCAGCCCGATGCGGCCCGCCAAGCCTTCAGCCCCATGCTGGCCATCCTGTCGGCCCGCCACGAAACCCAGTACTCCCGCCTGTTCCGATCATGAGCACCCTGCACCACATTCCCCAACGCACCAAGAAGCTGCCCCCGCTGCGCGTGGGCATCGGCGGCCCCGTGGGCTCGGGCAAAACCACGCTGCTCGAGATGCTCTGCAAGGCCATGCGCGAGCGCTACGACCTCGTGGCCATCACCAACGATATCTACACCAAAGAAGACCAGCGCCTGCTCACCATCAGCGGCGCGCTGCCGCCCGAGCGCATCCTGGGGGTCGAGACAGGCGGCTGCCCGCACACGGCCATCCGCGAAGACTGCTCGATCAACCTCGAAGCCATCGACCGCATGCTCGAAGCCTTTCCGGACGCCGACGTGGTGTTCGTGGAAAGCGGCGGCGACAACCTGGCCGCCACCTTCAGCCCCGAGCTCAGCGACCTCACCGTGTACGTGATCGACGTGGCCGCGGGGGAGAAGATCCCGCGCAAGGGCGGCCCTGGCATCACCAAGAGCGACCTGTTCGTCATCAACAAGACCGACCTGGCCCCGCATGTGGGCGCCAACCTCGACATCATGCGCAGCGACACCCTGCGCATGCGCGGCAGCAAGCCCTTTGTGATGACCAACCTCAAGACTCAAGACGGGCTGGACGGCGTGATCGCCTTCATCGAAGAGCGCGGCATGCTCACCCCCCGCGAGACCGGGGCCCCGGCCCGTTAGAATGCGAGCCTTGCAACGGCCGCCCGCCCCCAGCGCGCAGCGGCCGACAGACCCGGAAGCGTGGCAGAGTGGTCGATTGCACCGGTCTTGAAAACCGGCAACGGGCAACCGTTCGTGAGTTCGAATCTCACCGCTTCCGCCAGCCCTGGAGCCCACGCCCGCCTGCTGCGGGCGTTTTTGTTGGTACGGGATGTGACATGCAGACGGTGGCGGCAGCGCCACTGCCGCTTCACTGCGCAGGCCCTTCACACACAATAAGCTGCGGCCGTGTGGTCACGCTCTTTCCGCTCGTCTGTAGAACCTCCGCGCAGAGCTGCCACGCGATCTACGGCCCACCTCCAGGGGCATTGCGCCCCTGCAATCGCGTGTCGGTATCAGTCCACGCGCGAGACGAACTGTTCCTTGGGACGACGCACCTTGGGCAGGTTCACCAGCCAGTCACCTTCGGCCTGGCGGTAGCCCACCGGCATGATGGCCACGCTGCGCAGGCCGCGGGCGCGCAAATCGAGGATGCCGTCCAGTGCCTCGGGGTCGAAGCCTTCCATGGGTGTGGCGTCCACCTCTTCGTACGCGGCGGCGATCAGTGCGGCGGACAGGCCGATGTAGGCCTGGCGTGCAGCGTGCTGGAAGTTCACCTCCGGCGTGCGCTGCGGGTAACTGCCCAGCAGCATCTGGCGGTAGTTTTCCCAGCCCTCGTTGCGCAAGCCACGCACTTCGTTCGTCAGGTCGAACATGTGGTTGATGCGTTCGGGCGTGTAGTGGTCCCACGCGGCAAACACCAGCAGGTGCGAGCCTTCGGTGATCTGGGCCTGGTTCCAGGCAATGGCGCGGATGCGCTCGCGCACCTCGGCGTTGGTGACCACAATGATCTCGAACGGCTGCAGGCCGCTGGAGGTGGGCGCAAGGCGTGCGGCCTCGACGATGCGGTCGATGGCGGCCTCGGGCACCTTGCGGGTGGGGTCCATCTTCTTGGTGGCGTAGCGCCATTGCAGGCGTTGGTGCAGATCCATGGTCGAAATTCAGTGCGGTTGAAACAACAGCCGTGGGAACAGGTGCTGCGCAGCATGCGCCGCAGCCCGCACGGCCAGGGACTAGCGACTTGAGGCCCTTGGCAGGGGTTTCAAGCGCCGATGACCGCAACGCACTGTTGCGCCAAATGGAACAGCGGCAGGTTACGCACGGTCACACGCAGCAGCGCTGTGCTCGCGTATCGTGCAGGGCATGAACGCCTGTAACGCCCCTACCCGCCGCTACCGTCGCCCCAACCTCGCCCCCCTGCTTGCGCTGGGTCTGCTGCTGTCGGCCTGCGCCCAGCCCCCGGCAGCGCCAGAGTTTCCGGCCAACAGCACCGGGGCGCCGCCCGGCGGCATGTGCAACGCGCAAGGGCTGGCCAGCTTTGTCGGCCAGATGGCCACTGCCAGCGTGACGGAGGCCGTGCGCGTGCGCGCCGGCGCGCGCATGGCCCGCATCCTGCGGCCGGGGCAGATGATCACCAAGGAGTTCATCGCCGAGCGCGTGAACCTGGAGGTGGATGCCGCCGGTCGCATCGTGGCCCTGCGCTGCGGTTGACGCCCTCCTGCCGGCACCGCCGCACTGGCCGCCTCGCTGCGCCGCCTCAGTCATCGGCCAGAAACAGCGCCTGCAGATCGCTCAGAAAGTCAAATCCCCGCTCAGTGGGGCGTACGTGCAGCAGATCGCGCTCGATCAGCCCTTTGCGCTCGGCCTCATCCAACCCTGCCGCAATGGTGGACAGGGGCAGCCCGGTGCGCGCGCTGTAGTCCTGTAGCGCAAAGCCGCTGCGCAGGCGCAGCGCGTTGAGCATGAATTCGAACGGCAGGTCGGCGCGGCGCACGTCGGCGTCTTGCGCCACGGCCTGGCCCGCCAGGGCTTGCTCCATGTAGCGCTGCGGATCGCGAAAACGCACCTGCCGCACGATGCGATGGGCAAAGCTGAGCTTGCTGTGCGCGCCCGCGCCGATGCCCAGGTAATCGCCAAACTGCCAGTAGTTGGTGTTGTGAAAGCAGCCATGCCCCGGCCGGGCGTAGGCCGAGACCTCATAGCGCGCCAGCCCCGCCGCAGCCGTGCGCTCGGTGATGCGATCGAGCATGGCATAGGCCAGGTCGTCTTCGGGCAGCGTGGGCGGGTACTTGGCGAAGTAGGTGTTGGGCTCGATCGTGAGGTGGTACACCGACAGGTGCGGCGGCGCCAGCGCGAGCGCAGTGCCCAAGTCGGCGTCCAGCCCGTCCAGCGTCTGCCCGGGCAGGGCGTACATCAGGTCGAGGTTGAAAGTATCGAAGGCTGCGGCGGCCTCTTCGACTGCGGCGATGGCCTGGGCGCGGTCGTGTACCCGGCCCAAGGCCTGCAGGGCGTCATCGTCAAAGCTCTGCACGCCCACCGACAGGCGCGTGACGCCAGCGGCACGGTAGGCGCGGAAGCGGTCGCGCTCAAACGTTCCGGGGTTGGCTTCCAGCGTGATCTCGCAGTCCGATGCGAGCCGCAGGCGCGCACGCACGCCCGAGAGCAAGCTGTCGATGGACGCCGGCGCAAACAGGCTGGGCGTGCCGCCGCCGATGAAGATGCTGTGCACCGTGCGGCCCCACACCAGCGGCAGCGCAGCCTCCAGGTCGGCCATCAGCGCGGCGATGTAGCGTGCCTCGGGCAATGCGCTGTCGCCCTGCCGGGCTTCGTGCGAGTTGAAGTCACAGTACGGGCACTTGCGCAAGCACCAGGGCAGATGCACGTACAGCGACAGCGGCGGCAGCGCCGGCAGTTGCAGGGTGCCGCCGCGCATGGCCTGCACCGGGTCGCGCGGCGCAGCGGCTTGCTCGTCGGCCCCGGCGGGCTGAAGGGGAATGTGCATGGCGTGCCCTGCCCATCAGAACCAGCGCTCGCGCATCAGCTCAAGCATCTGCCGCGCAGCGCGGCCGCGGTGGCTGTGCGCGTTCTTCACCTCCACCGGCAACTCGGCAAAGGTCTGGCCGAACTCGGGGATGAACATGATCGGATCAAAGCCAAAGCCATGGCTGCCCCTGCGCTCGCGCGCGATCTCGCCCACCACACGGCCCACGGCGATCAACGGCTCGGGGTCTTCCGGGCTGCGCACGGCCACCAGGGTGCTGACCATGGCTGCGCGGCGCTGGTCAATGCCCTGCATCTGCTCCAGCAGCGCCTGCACATTGGTGTCGTCGCCCTTGGGGTAGCCGAACTGCGTGGCGTAGTAGGCCGTGTCCACCCCGGGCAGGCCGCCAAAAGCGTCTACGCACAGGCCGGCGTCGTCGGCCAGCGCTGGCAGGCCGGTGTGGCGCGAGGCGAAACGGGCCTTGGCCAGGGCGTTTTCCACAAAGGTGCGGAACGGCTCCTCGGCTTCGCCCACGCCCAAGTCGGCCTGGCGCACCAGTTCGACCGACAGCGGCGCGAGCATGGCCTGCAGTTCGGCCAGTTTGCCGCGATTGTTGGAGGCAAGGACGATTTTCTTCATAGTGTTCTGGGCTGCTCGTGCTTGCCAATGCAGCACGAGCAGCTATCGTTTGGATAGCAAAAGGGTTCTGCCAGCGCGGCGCAGCCCCCCCACAGCGCCTGCGCATGCCTGCGGCTGAGAGGGCGTGGCACAGGAGGGCCGCGGTCGCCGCGACAATACCAGTCAAAACGGTTGCTCGTGCTTATTTTATAAGCACAAACAGCTCACATTTTGATAGCATCAAACGCGCAGGGCCTGCTGCTGAAGCACCACCAACTCGGCAATGCCCTTTTCGGCCAGGGCCAGCAGGCGGTCCATTTCGGCGCGGGTGAAGGCCACACCTTCGGCCGTGCCCTGCACTTCCACATAGTGTCCGGCACCGGTCATGACCACGTTCATGTCGGTGTCGCAGTTCACGTCTTCCACGTATTCCAGATCGAGCAGCGGCGTGCCTTGCACCATGCCCACCGACACTGCCGCCACCGGTTGCAGCAGCGGCGACTGCGTGATCTTGCCGCTGGCGAGCAGATGGTTCACGGCGTCCTGCGCAGCCACCCAGGCACCCGTGATGGCTGCGGTGCGCGTGCCGCCGTCGGCCTGGAGCACGTCGCAGTCGAGCTGGATCGTGCGCTCACCCAGTAGCTTCAGGTCGAACACGGCGCGCAGACTGCGGCCGATGAGGCGCTGGATCTCCTGTGTGCGGCCGCTTTGCTTGCCTTTGGCAGCTTCGCGGTCGCTGCGCGTGTGCGTGGCGCGCGGCAGCATGCCGTATTCGGCCGTCACCCAGCCTGCGCCGCTGCCGCGTTGATGCGGTGGCACGCGCTCTTCCACCGATGCGGTGCACAGCACCTGCGTGTGACCGAACTCAACAAGCACCGAGCCTTCGGCGTGCATGGTGTAGCGGCGGGTGATGCGCACGGGGCGCAACTGGTCGGCGGCACGGCCGCCGGTGCGGGCAAAGGGGGTCATGGTGTCTCCAATGTCAAAAGGGGCAGCCCTGCAGCGCTTGGCGTGCCCAAGCTCGTGCTCCGCGGCCGCATGCCAGGCTTCAGACGGCGGTTGCGCGGCTTTTGGGCAGCACTGGCAGGCTCTGTCTGCGAACGCCGCACCTTGCAGACGGCATCGGCACGCAGCGCCACCAGGACTCACGTCAGGGCGTCAGGCCTTGCGTGCAGCGGAGCGGCGGATGGCTTCGTTGATCTCGGCAATCGAGCGCTCGATGGCCGCATCGTCCAGGTCGTCCACCAGCCCGTCCACAGGCCCCGCCTGGATGGTGGAGGCGAACACGTCGTCGCTGATGCTATCGGTGGACACGCCCTGGGTCGAGTCGAACTCGTCAGGCACTTCCCATTCGAGCGCGACCACGGTCACGTTGTCGCTGCTCTCGCCGGCCTTGCGCAGGGCTTCTTCCACCAGATCGGGGACGGCGTGCGACACCGGCTTCAGGCTGAGCTGACGCGCAATCTCTTCGTCGCTGACCATGCCCCACAGCCCATCGGAGCACAGCAGCAGGCGGTCGCCCTGCTCCAAGTACACAGGGCCGGTGATGTCGTAGATCGGCTTGGACGGCGAGCCCAGACAGGTGAACAGAATGTTGCGGTTCACGCGGTCCATCCCCGGCGGCGGCGCGTTGCGCAGCTCCAGATACGAATGGTCGCGCGTGCGCGTGAGCATCTCGCCGTCGCGCACCATGTACAGGCGCGAATCGCCACAGTGGATCCAGGTGGCCGTGCCGTTTTGCAGCACGGCCGCCACCAGCGTGGTGCGCGGGCTGTCGAGCATGCCGCGATCGGACGCGTAGCGCAGAATCTGGTGGTGTGCGGCCAGCAGCGCGCTGGACAAGAATTCCTGCACATCGCGCAGCACAGGCTTGGCCTGGCGCTGGAACTGCGACGCAATTGTCTGCAGCGCCAACTGGGCCGCCACTTCGCCCTCGGGATGACCACCCATGCCGTCGGCCAGCAAGAACAGGCTGGACTCCCGCGTATAGCAGTAGCCCATACGGTCTTCGTTCTTCTCGCGCCCGCCACGGCGGCTGATCTGAAATACCGAGAACTTCATTTGGGTCGGGCTCCGATGCCAGTGGCCTCACCCATCTTCTGCACGTTCTTCTTCGTGTCAGACACCAGGGTGTCGATTTGCAAGCGCATCTTTTCTGTCACGCTGAGCTTGGTGTAGCGGCGCTCGCCCTCGCGCGAGAGCTCTTTTTGGAGCGCAAACACCGACTGCGGGCGCGACAGCGGATCGAGCGCCATGCACCATTCGACGACCTCGATCAGGTTGTCGGAATACACGCCGCGCAACTTGGTCAGCGCGAGCGAGAGACGGTCCTTCTCCAGCCGCTGCGGCGCCTCGGTGGGCGGATAGCCCTGCATGCACGCGTAGATGCAGGCGCCAATGGCGTAGATGTCGGTCCAGGGGCCCATCTGCGAGTCGCGCCGGTACATTTCGGGCGCGGCAAAGCCGGGCGTGTACATGGGACGGATGAAGTTGCCTTCCTTGGACAGCACCTCGCGCGCAGCACCAAAGTCGATCATCACCGCCCGGTTGTCGTCGGTAATGAAGATGTTGGCCGGCTTGATGTCCAGGTGCAGCATCTTGTGCTGGTGCACGATGCGCAGACCGCGCAGCACCTCGTCGAACAACGAACGGATCGTGGACTCGCGGAAGACCTTCTGGGTCTTGAGCTCACGCGCGGTGATGATGAAATCCTGCAGGGTCGCGCCCTCCAGGTAGTTCATCACCATATAGACCGTTTCGTTCTCGCGGAAGAAATTGAGCACGCTCACCACCGAGGCGTGCGAAATCTGCGCCAGCGCGCGGCCTTCTTCAAAAAAGCTCTTGAGCCCCAGGCGGTAGAGCGACAACTTCTCAGGAGGCACCTTGGGCAACAGCTCGCCCGGTGCACGCGTGGCCAGAGACGACGGCAGGTATTCCTTGATGGCCACCTGCTGGCCTTCCGGATCGATGGCCAGATAGACCACGCCGAAGCCACCAGAGGACAAGCGCCGCACCACACGATAGCCACCGATGACGATATCGGGCGGCAAGGGCGCCGGCTTGATCTTGGACATAGGATGCGCAGGAGAAGCGAAGGTATTGGACGGAACCCGGATAATCGCCGGATCGCTAGCTACCGTCAAAGAGTCCCATGGCAGTTTACAGCATGACCGGTTATGCCAGCGTCCAGCAAAATCTGGGCGCGGCAGAGCCCGAAACACCGCCACGCAGCGGTGCGGCACGCGTGCTGGGACTGGAGATCCGCTCCGTCAACAGCCGCTTCTTGGACCTCAGCTTCCGCCTGCCAGAGGAACTTCGCCAGGCCGAGCCAGCGCTGCGCAGTCTGCTCACCGCACGCCTCAAGCGCGGCAAGGTCGAAGTGCGCGTCAACTTCGAAAGCGACCAAGCTGAAAGCCTTCAGGAGCCGCCGGTGCGCGTACTCCAGCGTCTGAGCGCATTGCAGGACACCGTGCGCACCTGGCTACCCCAAGCCGCCCCTCTTAGCGTCGCCGACGTGCTGCGGCTGGGGCTGGGCCATCAAGGGTCGGCTGTGGACTGGAGTGCCGAACTGCCCCCGCTGGCAGAGCAAGCGCTGCAGGCCTTGCTGGCCGCTCGCTCGCGCGAGGGCGAGCGCCTGGCTGAGATGCTGCGCGACCGCGTGGCCCAATTGCGGGCGCTGGCCGCCCAGGCCGGCCCCTTGGTGCCGCAGTTGGTGGAACAGCAGCGCCAGCGCTTTCTGGAACGCTGGGCCGAAGCCATGGCGTTGACCGACGGTGCCACGCTGCCCGAAGCCGCCCGCGACCGGGCGTTGACCGAAGCCACGGCCTTCGCGATCCGCATCGATGTGGCCGAAGAACTGACGCGCCTGGTATCGCACCTCGACGAGATCGAGCGCTTGCTGGGCAAGGGCGGCGAGATCGGCAAGCGGCTGGATTTCCTGATCCAGGAACTCCACCGCGAGGCCAACACGCTAGGCTCGAAATCTGCCGCGATGGAGCTGACCCGCATCAGCGTGGACATGAAGGTCCTGATCGAGCAGATGCGTGAGCAAGTGCAAAATATCGAATAACCCATCCACCACCGGGCGCACAACGCCCTCACCTATGGCTATGGATTACCCAGGCAATCTATTTGTCGTGGCCGCTCCGAGCGGTGCCGGCAAATCCAGCCTCGTCAAGGCGCTGCTGGAACTTGACTCGCTCGTCTACCCTTCCGTGTCACACACCACCCGCCAGCCGCGAGGCCAGGAAAAGCACGGTCGCGAGTACTTCTTTGTCTCAAACGCCGAGTTCGATGCCATGGTGCAGGCCAACGCCTTCGTTGAGTGGGCGCATGTGCATGGCAACCGCTACGGCACCTCCAAAAAAGCCATCGAAGAACGCATTGCCCAAGGCAACGATGTCATCCTGGAAATCGACTTTCAGGGCGCACTGCAGATCAAGCAGACCTTCTCCAATGCGGTGCTGGTGTTCATCCTTCCGCCCAGTTGGGAAGAACTGCGTTCGCGATTGGAGCGCCGGGGCGAAGATACGGCCGAGGTGATTGAAACGCGGCTCAAGAATGCCGCTGTCGAGATGGCTCAGGTCGGCAAATTCGACTTCGTTATAATCAACGAGCTTTTCGAGCGTGCACTTTTTGACCTCAAAGCGGTCGTACACGCCCAGCGACTTCGGTACACCGCCCAACGCCGGGCCCGTGCCGACACCTTCCAGTCGCTTCACATCACCTGATTCCGGAGAAACCCAATGGCCCGCATCACCGTCGAAGATTGCCTGGAAAAAATCCCCAACCGCTTTCAGTTGGTGCTGGTGGCCACATACCGCGCCCGCATGCTGAGCCAAGGCCACGCACCGCGCATCGAAAGCCGCAACAAGCCTGCAGTCACGGCGCTGCGCGAGATCGCAGCCGGCAAGGTCGGCCTGGAAATGCTCAAGAAGGTACCGGGCTAACTCCAGATCGGGCCACGCGCCACCACAAGCACCGCACTGCGGTGCTTTTTTTTGCCCCATAGGTCGACTACGCTGCCTCGCGCTACATTAAAGGCATATGAATGCGGTGACCCCGATCCCTCCAGCACCGGCTGCAAAACACTTCGAGCCTGCGCCGCCCTTGAGCGCGTCTGCAGCGGCTGCCAATGCTGCAGCGGCCAGTTTTGCCGCACTGACCGACAGCCTGGACTACCTGGACGCCGCCAGCATCGAACAAGTGCGGCAGGCCTACCGCTTTGCCGATTCAGCCCATCTGGGCCAACTGCGCAGCAGTGGCGAGCCCTATATCACCCACCCGATAGCGGTCGCAGCACAGTGCGCCGCCTGGAAGCTGGACGCCCAAGCCCTGATGGCGGCGCTTTTGCACGACGCCATGGAGGACTGCGGCGTCACCAAGGCCGACCTGATCGACCGGTTCGGCGCCCCGGTGGCCGAACTGGTGGACGGACTGACCAAACTGGACAAGCTCCAGTTCAACACCCGCGAGGAAAACCAGGCAGAGTCTTTCCGCAAGATGCTGCTGGCCATGGCCAGGGACGTGCGCGTCATCCTCATCAAGTTGGCGGATCGCACGCACAACATGCGCACCCTGGCGGATATGCCGCGCAGCAAATGGGCGCGCATCTCGTCCGAGACGCTCGAGATTTATGCGCCAATTGCCCATCGGCTGGGACTGAATCAAACCTACCGCGAATTGCAGGATCTGGCGTTTCGGCACTTGCACCCATGGCGCTACCACGTGCTGGCCAAAGCCGTACAGAAGTCACGCAACCGCCGCCGGGATCTGGTGCAGAAAGTACAGGCCGAGGTGGACGCTGCGTTTGCCAAGATCGGGATGCAGGTGCGACTGGCCGGCCGCGAAAAAACGCTGTACTCCATCTACCAAAAGATGGCCCACAAGCACCTGAGCTTCGCCCAAGTCACAGACATCTACGGCTTTCGCGTGATCGTGCCCTCGATCATCGACTGCTACACCGCGCTGGGCGTGCTTCACCAGATGTACAAGCCGGTTCCGGGCAAGTTCAAAGATCACATCGCAATCGCCAAGCTCAACGGCTACCAGTCGCTGCACACCACACTGGTAGGTCCGTCAGGCGTCAACATCGAGTTCCAGATGCGCACGGAGGAAATGCACCTCATCGCAGAAGCGGGTGTGGCAGCGCATTGGCTTTACAAAGCCCAAGACAGCGAGGGCACACCATCGGAGCGGCTTGGAACCAAATGGCTGCAGTCGCTGCTGGACATTCAGAACGAGACCAGAGACGCCGCCGAGTTTTGGGACCATGTCAAAGTGGATCTGTTCCCCGATGCGGTGTACGTGTTCACGCCGAAAAGTCAGATCATGGCGCTGCCTCGCGGCGCGACGGTCGTGGATTTCGCCTACGCCATCCACAGCAATGTGGGACACCGCACGACAGCGGCCAAAATCAACAACGAATTGGTACCGCTGCGCACAGAACTGAAAAACGGGGACGTCGTCGAAATCGTCACGGATCCCCTCTCCTCGCCCAATCCGGCTTGGCTGGGTTTTGTGCGCACAGGGCGGGCTCGCTCGAAGATTCGGCACTACCTCAAGACGCTGGCTCAGACCGAGTCGGAAGGCCTGGGTGAAAAGCTGCTGCTGCAAGCCCTTCGGGCCGAAGGCCTGGGTCAGTTGCCACCGCAGTCCCCCGAGAACCAAGGCCTGTGGGAGAAACTGCTGCGCTTTACCGGCAATCGGTCGCGCAGCGAACTCATGACCGATATTGGTCTGGGCAAACGCATCGCCAGTATCGTGGCCAAGCGCCTGGTGGTGCTGATGACAGAACAGGGCATGCGCCCGGATGCGCTGCTCATGACGCGCGAACGCTACACCTCACACGAGACCGTCTCGCAAGGGGCCGTGACGCTCGATGGCAGCGAGAACGCTTCTGTACAGTACGCATCCTGCTGTCGTCCGGTACCGGGAGACGCCATCCTTGGCTACCTTGGACGCGGTGAAGGCCTGGTGGTGCACAACGCCGAATGCCACGTAGCACGCCGGCTGCAACACAAGGACAGCGAGCGCTTTATTGCAGTCGACTGGTCCGAAGAACCTACGCGACTGTTTGAAACCGGGATCGCCGTGACAGTCACCAACGGCAAGGGCGTACTCGCGCGCGTCGCCGCAGAACTGGCACATTCCGAAGCCGACATCACGCATGTGGACATGGACGAAGAGGGGGCACTGGACACCACAGAGCTGCGGTTTGTGATCGCGGTGCGCGATGCTGCGCATGCGGAAAGCGCGCTACGCAACCTGCGCCGCACCCAAGCCGTCCTGAGCGCCAAGCGACGCCTACCCACGGGTTAGCGACACAACGTGCGCTTCAAAGCGCACACATCAGGACGCCTCCGGGTAACGTACCTCCAGAATCTCCAGCGATCGCACCCCGCCAGGCGTTGGCAAAAGCACCTCATCGCCGACCCTGCCCTTGAGCAGCACTCGCGCCACAGGAGAGATCCAACTCACTTGCCCGCAGTGGCTGTCTGCTTCGTCAATGCCCATGATTGTGACGGTTCGCTCGTCACCCAGGTCGTCTGCGTATGTGACGGTGGCACCGAAAAACACCTGGTCGCTCCCGTAATGCACAGACGGATCGACCACCTCGGCCACCTCCAGCCGCTTGGTCAGAAATCGAATACGCCGATCGATTTCGCGCAAACGCTTTTTGCCATACAGGTAGTCACCGTTTTCCGAGCGGTCCCCATTGGACGCAGCCCAATGCACCGTCTCCACAATGCGCGGACGCTCGTTGTCGATCAGATCCAACAGTTCAGCGCGCAAGCGGGCATAGCTGGCAGGTGTTATGTAGTTCTTGGCCCCCTGCGGCAATGCAGGAAGCCCGACATCGTCCTCGTCATCGGCGCCACCGTCGTTTTCCCGGGTGAAGGCTTTGCTCATACGCAACAGTGACAAAACACTACAGATCGCAGCATGGAAAAAGCCCTGACACCTTTCGATGTCAGGGCTTACCATTTTGGCGCGGCTGGCAGGAATCGAACCCACGACCCCTTGGTTCGTAGCCAAGTACTCTATCCAGCTGAGCTACAGCCGCCAAGACTTGAATTATAGCACAGTTTTTGAAGCTTTTTCAATCAACTGACCGGGCTTTTGTTTGCACATCCACCCATCCAAGCGAGTTCGAAATTATAGCGCAGTTTCCCGCCTCGAGAAGCCAAGTGAAGTGGTCGGGCAAGCCGGACTGAACCATAGACCAAAGGATGATGCGTTCATCGCCAACCTGCTGTGATGGACTGGATGGCTTTCTACAATGATCGCCGGTTGCGTTCGGCGCCGGGCTGCCTCGGCCCGATGCAATTCGAGAAACGCTGGTACGAGGCACAGCATAAAAAGGCCACGCAATCGTCGGGCGCAGAGCTACACAAGACGAGGGCAAGATCATTGCCGCACAGCGGCGTATTCGTTGCTGCTGTCCATACCGCCCTACGCAATGAGTGGCAAAACCTGGCCCAAACAGACCAACCAACGGGCACCTATTCATGACACAAGACCGCCGCAGCGTGTTTCAAGTCTTCCGCGACCAGTGGGTCATCATGAGCTTTTATGAACGCTTCGAGCAGGTAATTGCGCTCATCTTATCCGCGGTGATTGCTGTGATCGTCTTGGTTTCACTGGTGCAACTGATCTCCGTCGTCGTCACCTTGCTGATCGTCGATGCCTTCAATCCACTCGATCACAAAGTGTTCCAGAGCGTGTTCGGCATGATCATGACCTTGCTGATCGCCATGGAGTTCAAGCATTCCATCGTGCGCGTGGCCTTGCGCCGCGACAGCATCATCCAGGTCAAGACGGTGATCCTGATCGCCTTGATCGCGCTGGCCCGCAAGTTCGTGATCCTCGATCCCGAGGTGAGCCCGGGGAAGATCGCAGCCCTCGCCGGTGCCACTCTG
>JBKBUN010000036.1:0-21550 GCA_046289925.1 Burkholderiaceae bacterium
CGAAGGCCGCGCACCCAGGGCCGATAATGCGGCCATGAACCAGCTCGACGCCCTCAAACAGTTCACCACGGTGGTTGCCGACACAGGCGACTTCAAGCAGCTTGCGCAATTCCAGCCGCGCGATGCCACCACCAATCCGTCCCTCATCCTCAAGGCGGTGCAAAAGCCCGAATATACGCCGCTGCTGCAGGCCACGGTGGAGCGCTGGCGTGGCCGTCCGATGGATGAGGTGATCGACCGTTTGCTGGTGCGTTTCGGCTGCGAAATCCTGGCCACCATTCCAGGCCGGGTGTCCACCGAGGTGGACGCGCGTCTGAGCTTCGACACCAGCGCCACCGTGACGCGGGCCGAACGCATCATCGAGCTGTACCAGGCCGAGGGCGTGCATATCGACCGTGTACTCATCAAGATTGCCGCCACCTGGGAAGGTATCCAGGCCGCGCAGCAACTGGAGCGCCGGGGTATTCACACCAACCTCACGCTGCTGTTCTCGTTCTGCCAGGCCGTGGCTTGCGGCCAGGCCAAGGTGCAGCTGATCTCCCCCTTTGTGGGCCGCATCTACGACTGGTACAAAAAGCAGGCAGGTGCATCCTGGGACGAAGCCGCCCATGCAGGAGAAAATGACCCCGGCGTGCAATCGGTCACGCAGATCTACCAGTACTACAAGCGCTTCGGCATCGCCACCGAGGTCATGGGGGCTAGCTTCCGCAACGTGGGTCAGATCACGGCGCTGGCTGGATGCGATCTGCTGACCATCGCGCCGGATCTGCTAGCCCAACTCGCGGCGTCAGACGCGCCCGTGGTCCGCAGGCTGGACGCCGAGGCGGCCCGCACACTGGATCTGCGCAAGATTGAACTCGACGAACCCGCATTCCGCTACGCCCTCAATGAAGACGCGATGGCCACGGAAAAGCTGGCCGAGGGCATTCGGGCTTTTGCGGTGGATGCCGTCAAGCTGGAGCAACTGATTCAGGCGGCCTGACCTGGGCGGCTCTGGTCTGCGCCGCAGGCATCAGGCCTGCTGCGTGAGTGGCAGCCGCAATCCCACCCGCAGGCCGTGTGGTCGCACTGGTTCGGCCACCGTGCGGCCTTCATGGCGCAGCGCCACTTCTTCCACGATCGACAGCCCAAGTCCGCAGCCTCCGGGCTGGTCCGACCCTCGCCAGAAGCGTCCGAACATCTCGGCCAGCTGCGGTGGCGCAACGCCCGGGCCATCGTCTTCCACCAGCAGCAGCACGCTGTGCGGCGATTCGGTATCGCGCTCAACGCGCACAGTGACAGTGGCGCCCTGGCCGGCGTAGTGCAGTGCGTTGTCGATGAGGTTGTTCAAGGCCTCTCGCAGCAGCAGGGCATTGCCGTACACCAGCGCGGCGTCCTCTCCTTCGTAGCCCAGGTCCATGCCTTGCGCTACCGCGCGGCGGGCCCACTCCCGGGCTACGTCGCGGGCCAGCGTGGGTAGATCCAGAGCCTCCATGGGCACGTGCGATTCCGAGCGTGCCAGCTGCAGCAACTGGTGCACCAAGTGGGCGCTGCGTTGCGCCCCAGCCAGCACCTTCTGCAGTCGCTCGCGTACCTGCGGTTCGTGGCTCTCCTGCAGTGCCAACTCGGTCTGTGCGATCAGACCAGCCAGCGGGGTGCGCAACTGGTGGGCGGCATCGTTGAGGAAGCGCTTTTCCTTGCGCTGGCCGCGTGCCACGGCGTCGAGCAGGCGATTGATGGTGCTGGCCAGCGAATGCACTTCCTGGGGGGCAGAGGTGAGCTCGATAGGGGGCAAGGGGTCGCCTTCGACGGGGCGCCGCTGGCCTGCGCGCTCGATCTGGGCCTCCAAGCGCTTGAGCGGTTGCAGTCCCCGCAGCACTCCGGCGTATACCAGCGCGCTGAGTGCAAGGCCCATCAGGCCCATGGGGAGCACCATCTGTTCGAGCAATTCCTGCGCAATGCGTTCGCGCACCGTGAGGCTTTGGGCCACCTGTACGCGCAGGCGCTGGCGCGCGGGCTCGCTGCCGTAGTCCACTTCGAGCAGGGCCACCCGCACGGCCCGTTGGTCTAGTCGTGCGTGGTAGAGCAGGGGTTCGCCCAGCCGGATGTCGAGCGCCGGCGGCGGCGGCAATTGCGCATTGCCTAGCAGGAAACGCCCAGGGGGCGAGGACACCATATAGGTGATGCGGTCGGTCGGGTCCTGTTCGAGGATGTCCTGTGCCGCTTTCGGGAAATCCACCAGCAGACCATCGCCGATCGGTTTGATCTGCCTGGCCAGGGCACGCACCGACTGCGTCAGTGTCTGGTCGATGCCTTTTTCACCGTTTTGCAGTGCGATGCGCCAGGCCAGAAACCCGCCCGAGAGCCACAGCACGAGCTGCGGCAGCAGCAGCCACAGCAGTAGTTTGCGCTGCAGCGAGACGCCAGCCACTGGCCGCATGACCGTCAGGGCTTTTCGAGCATGTAGCCGAGCCCGCGGATGTTGCGGATGTTCAGCGGCGATGCGTCGAGTTTTTTGCGCAGGCGGTGCACGTACACCTCCAGCGCATTGGAGTTGAGGGCTGCACTGCTCTGGCCGGGCTCTGGTGGGCTGGCGTGCCAGGCCGTCAGTACGTCGTCGCGGGTGACCACTTCGCCCGCACGCTGCACCAGCAGTTCCAGCAGCTCCCATTCGCGTTGCGTCAGGTCCAGCGGTTCTCCGCCCAGCGTGGCCTGGCGAAGGCCGTGGTCGAGATGCAGTTCCCCCACGGTGGTGCTGGGCCCGGCATTGGTCTGTAGGAATGCGGGTTGCCGCGCGCGGCGCAGCATGGCCTGCACGCGGGCTTGCAGCTCCAGCATGTCGAAGGGTTTGGTCAGATAGTCGTCGGCGCCGCTGTTGAGTCCGCGCACGCGGTCTTCGATGCCGTCGCGTGCGGTGAGAATGAGCACCGGCAGGCCGGTGATGTGTGCGCGTGCCCAGGTCAGCACATCCATGCCGTCGCCGCCGGGCAGGCCCAAGTCCAGGATCACGCCGTCGACGGCCTGGTTCTGTAGCACGGTGCGGGCTTGCTCTACGTTGGTGGCGGTTGCAATGTCCCAGCCCACAGGGCCCAGTTGTCCCGCCAGGGCGTCGCGCAGCAAGGCGTCGTCTTCAACGATCAGTAACGTGGCCATGCGATTGAGCATAACAAAGCACCCTGGAGTGGCTTGTGTGGGCTGTCTGCCACGGGCTCAGGGTAAGCCCTGATCTGAACTTTAATTATTGTAATTAAATTAACGGCTGCGCTCGATGACGGCGCTTCATCGGTTTCATGACATCAGGAGGCATAGGTATGGGGAAGTTGACACAGGTCGCCGTCGCGGCGATTGGGCTGGCAGCGGCGCTGTCTGCGAGTGCAGGAGAGGTGGAGGTTCTGCATTACTGGACTTCAGGTGGCGAGGCGCGTTCGGCGGCCGAGCTCAAGAAGATCATGCAGTCCAAGGGGCACACATGGCGTGACTTCGCCGTGGCCGGCGGCGGCGGTGATAGTGCCATGACGGTGCTCAAAAGCCGTGTGATCTCGGGCAATCCGCCTTCGGCGGCGCAGGTCAAGGGTCCGGCCATTCAGGAGTGGGCGGCCGAGGGTGTGTTGGCCAACATGGACGCACTGGCCCGCGCAGAAAAGTGGGACGAGGCCCTGCCGAAAGTTGTGGCCGACGTCATGAAGTACAAAGGCAGCTATGTGGCCGCCCCTGTCAACGTGCACCGTGTGAACTGGCTCTGGGCCAGCAGCGACGCGCTGAAAAAGGCCGGCGTATCGGCCATGCCCAAGAACTGGGACGAGTTCTTTGCTGCAGCCGACAAACTCAAGGCGGCAGGCGTGATTCCAGTGGCCCACGGCGGCCAGAATTGGCAAGACTTCACGACTTTTGAGTCGGTGGTATTGGGCGTGGGTGGCCCCAAGTTCTACCAAGACGCCATGGTGCGCCTGGATCAAAAGGCACTGACCAGTGACACGATGAAGAAGTCCCTGGAGACCTTCCGCCGTATCAAGAGCTACACCGACCCCGCAGCCCCGGGGCGCGACTGGAACCTGGCCACCGCCATGCTGATTCAGGGCAAGGCGGGCTTCCAACTGATGGGCGACTGGGCCAAGGGCGAGTTCATCGCCGCAGGCAAGGTGCCGGGTAAAGACTTCCTGTGCGCTGCCGCGCCGGGTACGGCCAATGCGTTCACCTTCAACGTGGATTCGTTCATTTTGTTCAAGCTCAAGGACGCTGGGGCGCAGAAGGCCCAAAGCGATCTGGCCAGCGCCATCATGAGTTCTGAGTTTCAGGAGGTGTTCAACCTCAACAAGGGCTCGATCCCGGTGCGCACAGGCCAGAAGATGGACAAGTTCGACGACTGCGCCAAGCTGTCGAGCAAGGACTTTTCGGACACCGCCAAATCGGGTGGTTTGGTGCCCAGCGTGGCGCACGGCATGGCCATTGCGCCTGCCGCCGAAGGAGCTATCAAGGATGTGGTCAGCCAGTTCTGGAATGACGACAAGGTCAGCGTCTCTGACGCCATGAAGAAGATCGCGGCCGCCGCGAAAAACAAGTAAGGAGTCCCCCCTCATGATCACGAAAGCCCGCCTCACGGCGGTGGCTTTGGCCGCCGCATGCGCGAATGGAGCGCTTGCCATGGAAGTGGCAGGCTTTGAATTCAACGGTTATTCCCGCGGGGGGCCGGTATTCGGCTACTCGGATGGTGTCAAGGGTGGTCTGTCCCTGGGCGGCGATCTGCAGAAGTTCCGGCTTGGCAACGAAGGCGACAACGGCATCGAAGTGAACTTTGCCCGCACTTTCGAAATCGGCGGTGCCCGCTGGAAGGTCAACTACATGCCGGCCAAGTGGGGCAGTGGCGACATCAGCACGGAGCAAGCGTTCGTCGAGGTGTCGGGTCTGTCCTTCATGCCGGATGCCAAGTTCTGGGCAGGCCAGCGCCGCCTGCGTATCCAGGATGTGCATATCGTTGACAACTTCCTCATGGGCTATGGCGACAGCCAGGGTGCAGGCGTGACCGACATTCCGGTGGGGATCGGCAAGCTGGGGCTGGGCATCTTCACTGCTGATAAGTTCGACAGTTCGCTGCCCACGGGTGTCAAGGCTCGCCGCATCAACGCCGACCTGTCCGAGATCGCCACCAACCCTGGCGGCACGCTGCGGGTGCTGTTGACTGCCGTGGACGGCAGCGGTCTGGCGAAGGGTGGCTCGGGCTCTGGTCTGTCGCTGCTGCACAACCAGAAGGACTTTCTGCTGCCCGGCATGAACAACTCCTTGTTCCTGCAGACCTCGCAAGGCCATGCGCGCATCGATGGTCAGTTTGAAGGTCTGAGCCCGACCAGCGCGGGCAAGCGCGTGAACCGCATTGCAGACGCCGTGAATTGGCAAAGCGGCCGCTTTGGTGGCCAGGCGCTGATCGCCTACCAGACCAACAAAGACGAACTGACCAGTGCCACCACCAAGGACTTCTCCCTCGGCGGACGTGGATCGTATGCCTTCCACAAGAATGTGAAGGGCATTGCCGAACTGTCGACAACCACCCGCAAGAGCTCGACCGGGCCAGACCAGCGCCTGAGCAAGGTCACGCTGGCCGCGGCCATTGCGATGTCTGAAGACTTCTGGTCGCGCCCTGAACTGCGTCTGTATGTGACCAAGGCCAATTGGAACCAGGCGGCCGCACAGGCCAATGCGTCCACGTTTGGCGCGAATGGCAAGACCTCGCGCACGCTGGTGGGCGTGCAATACGAAGTCTGGTGGTAAAGCCGAGTTACTCCAAGGCCAACATTCGCACCTTGGGGGGCCACAGTGCCCCCCTTTTTTCCTGTGCCCGACATGACCCCACCCAACATCTGGCGACGTGCCCATGAAGAATTCGTTTGAACACTGGCTGCCACGCATCGTCGTGGCACCTGCCTTTGTGCTGGGTTTTGCTTTCATCTATGGCCTGATGGTCTGGAACGGAGTGCTCAGCTTTTCGGCATCGCGGATGCTGCCCAACTACGAATGGGTGGGCCTGGCCCAGTACGAGCGTCTGTGGAGCATGGACCGATGGTGGGTGGCGTTGCGCAACCTGGGGGTGTTCGGTGTCGGCTACGTTGGGGGCTCGCTGGCGATTGGCGTGCTGCTGGCAGTGCTGCTGGACCAGAAGATCCGGGTCGAAGGTGCGCTGCGCACGATCTATCTCTACCCGATGGCGCTGTCGTTTGTGGTGACGGGCACTGCCTGGAAGTGGCTGCTCAACCCTGGCATGGGCCTGGAAAAGGTGGTGCGCGACTGGGGGTTCGAAAGTTTTGAGCTGGGCTGGCTGGTCGACACCGAGATGGCCATCTACTGCGTGGTCATTGCAGGTATCTGGCAGAGCGCTGGCTTTGCCATGGCCCTCTTTCTGGCGGGCTTGCGTGGCATCGACGACAGCATCATCAAGGCTGCCCAGGTCGACGGTGCGTCGTTGCCGCGCATCTATTGGCGCATTGTGCTGCCCGCGCTGCGGCCAGTGTTCTTTTCCACATTGATGGTGCTGTCGCACTTGGCGATCAAGAGTTTCGATCTGGTCATGGCCCTGACGGCCGGTGGTCCCGGTTTTGCCACTGATGTGCCTGCGACGTTCATGTACACCATGTCTTTCTCGCGCGGCCAGATCGGCCTGGGGGCAGCAAGCGCCACCATGATGCTGGCCACCGTGGCCGCGCTTGTGGTGCCCTATCTCTACAGCGAACTGCGGAGCAAGCCCCATGACCGCTAAGCCTCTGGCCTTCGGCCACATTGCCTCGCGCGTTGCCATCCATGCAGCGCTGTTGCTCGCCGCGGCGTTCTTTCTGCTGCCGCTGTACGCGATGCTCGTCACCGCATTCAAGGATGCCGAGCAGATTCGCAGCACTTCCCTGCTGGCCTTGCCCGCCACGCTGGACTGGGGCGCCTGGAAGACCGCGTGGTCCAGTGCCTGTACGGGAGTGGACTGCCAAGGTCTTCAGCCCTTCTTCTGGAACTCTGTGGTCATGACCGTGCCAGCAGTGCTGATCTCCACGGTCTGGGGAGCGCTCAACGGCTATGTGCTGAGCCTGTGGAAGTTCCGCGGTAGCGATGTGCTTTTCGGCCTGCTGCTGTTCGGCGTGTTCATGCCCTTCCAGGTCGTACTGCTGCCCATGAGCCAGGTGCTCGGCTGGCTGGGGCTTTCAAGTTCGATCGCCGGACTGGTGTTGGTGCACTGCTTGGCAGGCCTTGCGGGCACCACCTTGTTCTTCCGCAACTACTACAGCGCCATTCCGGCCGAGTTGGTGCATGCAGCGCGCATGGACGGCGCGGGTTTTTGGCAAATCTTCTGGCGCATTGTGTTTCCGCTGTCCACGCCCATCGTAATGGTCACGCTGATCTGGCAGTTCACCAACATTTGGAACGATTTTCTGTTTGGCGTGGTGTTCTCCGGCACCGACTCCAAGCCCGTGACCGTGGGCCTCAACAACCTGGCCAACACCTCCAGCAGCGTGAAGGCCTACAACGTCGACATGGCCGCCGCCATCATCGCGGGCCTGCCCACCATGGTGATCTATGTGCTGGCCGGTAAGTTTTTTGTGCGCGGGCTGACGGCCGGCGCTGTGAAGGGATAAATCATCATGGCATCCTCTCTGGAGATTGCAGGCATCAACAAGCGCTTTGGCAAAGGCGAAAAGAGTGTCGAAGTGCTGCGCAAGGTGGACATCCACGTTGCGCCAGGCGAGTTCCTGATCCTGGTGGGGCCGTCTGGTTGCGGCAAATCCACCTTGCTCAACATCATTGCCGGCCTTGACAACCCTACCGAGGGCGAAGTGCGCATTGGCGGCAAGAACGTGGTGGGCATGCCCCCGCGGGATCGCGACATCGCCATGGTGTTCCAGAGCTATGCGCTGTACCCCACCATGAGCGTGGCCGACAACATCGGTTTTGCGCTGGAGATGCGCAAGATGCCCAAGACCGAGCGCGCAGCACGGATCCAGGAGGTGGCTTCCATGCTCCAGATCGAGCATCTGCTCGACCGCCGACCCAGTCAGCTCTCAGGCGGTCAGCGCCAGCGTGTGGCCATGGGGCGGGCCCTGGCGCGGCACCCGCAACTCTTCCTGTTCGACGAGCCCCTTTCAAACCTGGACGCCAAGCTGCGCGTGGAGATGCGGGCCGAGATCAAGCGTCTGCACCAGGCCAGCGGCATCACCAGTGTCTATGTCACGCACGATCAGGTCGAAGCCATGACCCTGGGCTCGCGCATTGCGGTGATGAAGGGGGGTGTGGTGCAGCAATTGGGCACGCCCGACGACATCTATCGCCGCCCCGTCAACACGTACGTGGCGACTTTCATTGGCTCGCCCACCATGAATCTTGTGCGTGGGGCAGCGGCAGGCGGCAGCTTTTTGCTCAGCGGAGCCGAGCTCAGGCTGCCCACGCCCAACACTGCGTCCGAGCTTTTGCTGGGAGTGCGTCCCGAGCATCTGCTGTTCGACGCTGCCTCACCCTGGCGTGGTACCGTCAGTGTGGTCGAGCCGACGGGTCCTGACACCTATGTGGTCGTGGACACGCAGGCTGGCAGTGTGACGATGCGCACCGATGCGTCTACGGCAGCCCGGCCTGGCGATGCCGTGGGCCTGGGGGTTGCGCCTGGCCATGCGCATTGGTTCGACGCGGGCACCGAGTTGCGCGTTGCGTGAGCCTGAAGCGCCCCCAGGGGCGCCGGCATTTGTGCATTTCTGGAGTGAAGGTATGTTGTCCCCCCTACGTCTGTTGGCCGACATTGGTGGCACCAACATCCGTCTGGCCTGGCAGGCCATTGTGGGCGAACCGCCCCGCGATACCCGGGTGCTGCAATGCGCCGACCACGCCACGGTGGAGGGAGCGATCCGCTGCTATCTGGACGCCCTCGGCCTGCCGGTTCCGCCGGAAGTCGGTATGGGCATTGCCAACCCGGTCACCGGCGATGTGGTGCGCATGACGAACCATCACTGGGCTTTTTCGCAGGCAGAGCTACGTGAAGCACTGGGCTGCAGGCGCTTGCTGGTCATCAACGATTTCACTGCGTTGGCGTTGGCGCTGCCGCTGCTGACAGCGGCGCAACTGCACCCTGTGGGCGGCGGTACGCCGGTTCACGGCGCTGCCATCGGACTGCTGGGGCCCGGCACTGGGCTCGGAGTGTCAGGGTTGGTGTTTCCTCCGGGCTCCGATATGGGGGTGCCATTGTCTGGCGAAGGGGGGCATGTGAGCCTGCCGGTGCACACGGCGCTCGAATTCGCGGTGTTGCAGGTATTGCAGCGCCGCTATGGCCATGTCTCGGCCGAACGTGCGGTATCAGGCCCTGGACTGGTGGACCTGTACCACGCACTGCGTGAGGTCGAAGGGCAGGGCGGCGTTGAGATCAGTGCGCCCGCCGAGGTCACGGCCCTCGCCTTGCAGCAAGGCGATCCGCTGGCGTTGCAGGCGCTTGATCTCTTGTGCGGATTTCTGGGTTCGGTGGCGGGCAATCTCGCGCTCACGCTGGGCGCGCGCGGAGGGGTGTACATCGGAGGCGGCCTTGTGCCGCGGCTTGGATCCTGGTTCTCCCAGTCGTCTTTCCGCGAACGCTTTGAGGCCAAGGGCCGGTTTCGGGAGTATCTGGCCTCGATTCCCTGCTGGGTCATCGACCCGACGGCCACACCAGCACTTCAGGGCGTGGCACGCGCTCTGGACGGTCTGGGAGATCTCGCATGAGCGTGCAGCCCACCGCGGGCGGCATGGGCGTGGTGGGCGTGCACCATGTGGCCGTGATCGCCTCCGATTACAGCCGCTCTCGCTATTTCTACACCCAGGTGCTGGGTCTGACGGTGCTGCGCGAGCACTACCGCGAAGAACGCCAATCGTGGAAGCTCGACCTCGCGGTGCCGGGAGGAACCCAACTGGAGCTGTTCAGTTTTCCGCAAACACCGCCGAGGGTCACGTTGCCCGAGGCCTGTGGCCTGAGGCACTGGGCGCTGCGCGTGGCGAGTCTGGACGGAGCGCTGCAGTGGCTGCAAGCACATGCAGTGGAGGCAGAGCCGGTCCGCGTCGATCCCTTCACCGGGCATCGTTTCACGTTCATCCGGGATCCCGACGATCTGCCGATTGAATTGGTCGAGGCGGTTCCAGCGGACGCGCTCTCCTGAGCTTTCATGTCGAACCTGCACCGCTCCGGACGGGGGCGGTGCGAGCGCCTCAGCCTAGAAACCGCAGTGGGATGCGCCCGCCAGTGCCGCGATCGGCGCGCCAGGCAAAGCCAGACGACGCGGCGCACTCCTGTGCGCAAGGAGGCACAACGCCGCATGGCGCGGCTAGCATGGTGCTGGCGGGCGCATAGCGCTCTCACCCAGAAGGTGAGCATGCCTACAAGGCGCAACTTCAACGGACATCAGAACTTTTCAGTGCGAACAAGCGGTCAACTGCGGTTTCTAGGCTCAGAGTTCCTCGCTCCAACAATGACCGTCGCGAGCAATCATCGCGCTGGCTGCACCAGGTCCCCAACTGCCAGCGGCGTACGGCCGGGGGCCGGCGGGGTCATTGCGCCAGGCTTGCAAGATGGGCTCGACCCACCGCCATGCCTCTTCCTGCTCGTCGCTGCGCACAAACAGGTTCAGGCGGCCCGCGATCACGTCCAGCAGCAGACGTTCGTAGGCCCCCACCCGCTCAGTGCCAAAGCGCTGGTCGAAGTCGAGGTTCAGGTGTACGGGCGACAGCGCAGGCTCCGTCTGGTGCTGCGCAGCTCCTTGTGCCAGCAGGTGAAGCTCCAGGCCGTCCTTGGGCTGCAGGTGGATGACCAGCCGGTTGGCGGTGCTGCCGTGGGTCTTGAAGATAGGGTGCGGCACAGGCCGGAAGTGGATCGCGATGTGCGCATCGCGCCCTGCCAGCCGCTTGCCGGTGCGGATGTAGAACGGCACACCGGCCCAGCGCCAGTTGCAGATCTCTGTGCGCAGGGCCACAAAGGTTTCGGTCTGGCTGTCGGCGGCTACGCCTTTTTCTTGAAGGTAGCCGGGCACGCTGTGGCCATGCACCGACCCGGCAGCGTAGCGGCCGCGCACCACCTGCTGGGCAATGGTCTCTGGCGTCCAAGGGCGCAGCGACTGCAGCACCTTGAGCTTTTCGTCTCGGATGGCATCGGCCGTGGCGTTGATGGGCGGCTCCATGCCGATGGCGCACAGCAGTTGCAGCGCATGGTTCTGCACCATGTCGCGCAGCGCGCCCGTCTGGTCGTAGAACGCGCCGCGGCTTTCCACCCCCAGTTCTTCGGCGATGGTGATCTGAATGTTGGCAATGGTTTCGCGCCGCCAAAGGGGCTCGAACAGGGCGTTGCCAAAGCGCAGCGCAAACAGGTTTTGCACCGATGGCTTGCCCAGATAGTGATCGATGCGAAACACCTGCTCCTCGCGCAGCACGCGGGAGAGGGTCGCATTGATGGCACGGTTGGAGGCCAGGTCGTGGCCCAGCGGCTTTTCGAGCACCACCCGGGTGCTCGGGCCGTTCAAACCGACCGCCGCGATTTGCTCGCACACGGTGGTGAACAGGCTGGGGGCCGTGGCCACGTACATGACCACCGATTCCGCTCCGCGCTCGCGCAGCACCGTGGCCAGGCGCTCGTAGTCGGCGGCTTGCGACAGGTCCATGCGCAGGTAGTGCAGCAGGGCCGCAAAGCGCTCGAACTCTTCCGGGCTGGGTCGCTTGGCCAGTTCGACTGCGTCAAAGCGACTCTGGATGAGCGCGCGGTACTGGGCGTCGCTGAGGTGGTCCCGCGCGACGCACAGAATGCGGCCGCCATCGGGCAGGGTGCCGTGCCGGAAGGCCTGGAACAGCGCCGGCATGAGTTTGCGCCAGGCCAGGTCGCCAGTGCCGCCAAACAGGACGAGATCGAAGCTCATGGGGTCTCCACCAGATATTCGCGGTCAAGTGCCACGTGCTCTGATTGTAATCAGGTTACTTCATTGTGACACTTTTGTTGATTGAAAAAGAGATTTTTGCGCGTCACTTCACGTTGTTTTGTTGATGATAGGTAACTAGGTTACCATTTGCGATTCCGTACCATCTCTATCGTGACCACCATGCCCACCCGTTGCGACCAGACTGTCGCCTGGCCCCTGCTCCATGCCCACCGCAGCCGGCTGGGCGATGCGTTCGATTTGCGTGCCGCCTTTGCGTCGGACCCGCACCGTTTCGATGCGCTCAGCCAGCAGGCACCGCTGTGCTTTGCCGACCTGTCCAAGAACCTCTGGACGGCCGAGACCGAGGCCTTGTTGCAGCGCCTGGCCGAGGAGTGCGGGGTGCCGCAGCAGCGCGATGCCATGTTGCGCGGCGCGGCCATCAACCAGACCGAGCAGCGCGCCGTGCTGCACACGCTGCTGCGCCGACCGCGGGGGCTGGCCCTGCCCGGCGACCTGCCCAGCGTCGCTGCAGACTTGGAGCGCGTGCACGCCACACTGGACGCCATGCTGGCCTATGCCGAGCAGGTGCGCGCTGACGCGACCATTACCGATGTGGTGCACATCGGCATCGGCGGGTCTGATTTGGGGCCGCAAATGGCGGTGCTTGCGCTGGAGGCCCTGCGCGCTCCCGGTCGGCGACTGCATTTCGTCTCCAACGTGGATGGACACGAACTGGCTGCGGTGCTGGCGGGTTTGCAGGCGCAGCACACGCTGTTCCTGATCGCCTCCAAGACGTTCACCACCGTCGAGACCATGACCAATGCACGCTCTGCGCTGGCATGGTTTCAGGCCCAGGGCGGGCAGGATGTGGCACGTCATTTTGTGGCCCTCACCACCAACATAGAAGGCGCAGCGGCGCTGGGCATCACCACCACCTTTGGCTTTTGGGACTGGGTTGGTGGGCGGTACTCGCTCTGGTCTGCCATCGGGCTGCCGCTGGCCATTGCGATTGGCGCAGCTGCATTCCGCGAGATGCTGGCCGGCGCGTTTGCCATGGACGAGCATTTCCGTCTGGCTCCGCTGGCACGCAATCTGCCCGTCCGTCTGGGTCTGCTGGATGTGTGGTACCGCAACTTCATGGGCTTTGGCAGCCGCTGCATTGCACCGTACCACGCTGGGCTGCGTCGCCTACCGGCCTACCTGCAACAGCTGGAGATGGAGAGCAACGGAAAGCGCGTTGACATGGCCGGGCAGTCGGTTCCGTACAGCACCGCGCCGGTGCTGTGGGGCGAGCCTGGCACCAACGGGCAGCATGCGTTCTTCCAGATGCTGCACCAGGGCACTGACATCGTGCCACTCGAAATCATGGCTGTGCGCCGGGCCACGCACACCTTGCCTGGGCACCACGCCCAACTGCTGGCCAACGCTTTGGCGCAGGCGCAGGCGCTGATGCTGGGCCGCACCCAGGCCGATGGCCACCGGCATTTCCCCGGCAACCGGCCCAGCACCTTCCTGTTGCTCGACGCGCTCACGCCTGGCGCATTGGGGGCCTTGGTGGCGCTCTACGAGCACCGGGTGTTTGTGTCCGGTGCGGTCTGGGGTATCAACAGCTTCGACCAGTGGGGGGTGGAGCTCGGCAAGGTGCTGGCGCGTGATCTGGAGCCGCGGTTGGCCAGTGGTGATGTGGCGGGCCTGGACCCCTCCACCGCCGGCCTGCTGCGGCGTGTGTGCGAAGTCTGAAGCAGGCTGCCCGGAGCGTCGTCGCAAGCTTTGGCGGGTGGGCATGCCCTCAGGCAGCCTCGCGGAAGCGCTGTACGGGCAGGCCGGGCACATCCACCCGCATCTGCAGCAGCGAGCCCGGGGCTACCTGGGTGTCGGGCAGTGGTGCTGAGGCATTGCCTACAGCCGAGGTGACATACAGCGTACGCCGATCCGGGCCGCCGAAGCACACCATGGTGGGGTAGAGCACGGGGGTGTCGATGCGTTGGGCCACGCTGCCATCCGGGCGCAGGCGCAGGATGCAGGCGCCCTCGTACATGGCCACCCAGTAGTGGCCTTCCTGGTCTACTGCGGCGCCATCGGGCCGGCCGCCATAGGGCTGGCCTTCGGTGCGCGGCTCGAACTGCCTCCAGGGCGTGCGCGCCCCCAGGGTGCCCGTGGCCGCGTTCCACTCGAAGCGGTCGATGCGGTGCGCAGGCGTGTTGGCCCAGTACATCCAGCGCTCGTCCGGGCTGAAGGCCAGTCCGTTGGCTGTGAGGTTGTCACCCGCCATGCGCTGCACGGCATAGCCCGTGGGGGTGGCGTGCAGGCGCCACAGCGATGCGAGCGGGGCAGTCTTGGGCGTGTAGACCGAACCTGCCCAGAAGCGCCCTTGGCTGTCGCAGCGGCCGTCGTTCAGGCGCAGGACGCGGGTGTCATGGTCCAGCAGGGCCAGGCACGTGAGTTGTCCATCACGGGGGTCGAGTCGGTAAAAGCCATCGCGTAACCCAATTACCAAATTCCCCTGGTCGGTTGGAGCGCAGCAGCCGGGTTCGGAGGGCATGTCCCAATGGCGCAGCGATCCTCCGTCTGGACGCCACGCCCATACCTTATGTCCTTGAATGTCGCACCAATACAGCGTCTGCTCATCGGGATGCCAGAACGGCGATTCGCCGAGCTGGCTGGGGGGGACCGGCAAAACGTGCAGGGACATGGCTTGCTCCAGGGGTGTTATCAAGTTACATTCTAGGCCCTGTTCTTGAACGGAGTCGGCCCATGCAGCCCCCGAATGTCCCCCTCCATCCGGTCGTAGCCCGCGTCACGGAGCGCATTGTTGCGCGCAGCCAGGCCACACGCAGCGCCTACCTGGCCCTGGTGGATTCGATGATCCAGCGTCGCCCCCCGCAAGACCGCATGGGTTGCGCCAACCTTGCCCATGCCTACGCGGTGCTGCCGGGCGCCGACAAGTTCCGCGTGACGGTCGAGAGGGCGCCGCATATCGGCGTGGTCACGGCCTACAACGACATGCTGTCGGCCCACCAGCCCTACGAGGCGTTTCTGCCCGTGCTGCGCGACGAGGCGCGCTTGGCCGGCGCGACCTTGCAGGTGGCTGGAGGCGTGCCCGCCATGTGCGATGGCATCACCCAGGGCACGCCGGGCATGGAGCTGAGCCTGTTTTCGCGCGATGCGATTGCCATGGCCACGGCGGTAGCGCTGTCCCATGACGTATTCGATGCGGCCCTGCTGTTGGGCGTGTGTGACAAGATCGTGCCGGGCCTGCTGATCGGTGCGCTGCACTACGGGCACCTGCCCTGCGTGTTCGTACCCGCAGGGCCGATGGGATCTGGCCTGTCCAACAAGGAAAAGGCCAAGGTGCGCGAGCAGTATGCGCAGGGCCTGGTGGGGCGCGACGAGCTGCTGGCCGCCGAATCGGCCGCCTACCACGGCCCCGGAACCTGCACCTTCTACGGCACGGCCAACAGCAACCAGATGCTGCTGGAAGCCATGGGCTTGCATGTACCGGGTGCCGCATTTGAAGCGCCCGGCACGGCCGAACGCGAGCGGCTCACCCGCCAGGCGGTGCGCACGGTGCTCGACATCGGCAAGCGGGGCGCACGCTTCACGCCCATCGGCCGCCTGGTGGACGAGCGCTGCATCGTCAACGCCATGGCCGCGCTGCTGGCCACGGGGGGCTCCACCAACCACCTGATCCACTGGGTGGCCGTGGCCCGTGCGGCTGGCATCCTGATCGACTGGACCGACTTTGACGAGCTGTCCTCCGTGGTGCCCCTGCTGGCCCGTGTGTACCCCAATGGCGAGGCCGACGTGAACCAGTTCCAAGCCGCGGGCGGTCCGGCCTGGATCCTCCGTGAACTGCTGGGGGCTGGGCTGATGCATGCCGACGTGCTGTCGGTCAACCCGGGTGGCATTGCCGATGGGGCCGCGCCGGCCCCTGCGCAGTCGGGAGACTTGAGCGTGCTGCGGCCTGCGGCCGACCCCTTCTCGCCCACTGGGGGCTTGCGCCTTTTGCAAGGGCGGCTGGGACGCGCGGTCATCAAGGTCTCTGCCGTGCCTGAAGACCGCCATGTGGTCGAGGCGCCCGCGCGGGTGTTCGATTCGCAGGAGGCGCTCTTGGCCGCGTTTGCCGCGGGCGAGCTCACCACCGACCTTGTCGCCGTGGTGCGCTTTCAGGGCCCGCAGGCCAACGGCATGCCCGAGCTGCACAAGCTCACGCCGCCACTGGCCGTGCTGCAAAACAAGGGGTTGCGCGTGGCACTGGTGACCGATGGCCGCATGAGTGGTGCGTCGGGCAAGGTGCCCGCGGCCATCCACGTCACGCCCGAGGCCCTGGGCGGCGGCCCGCTGGCGCGGGTGCGCGATGGTGACCGCATCCGGGTGGACGCTGTGGCCGGCACGCTGGATGTGTTGGTGGACGAAGCCACCTGGGCGGCCCGCACCCCGGCTGCTGGCCCGACGGCAGAAGCCACCGGCTTTGGCCGCGAACTGTTTGCCAACTTCCGCCGCCATGCAGGCGGTGCCGAACAAGGAGCTTGCACATGGCTGTGACCCCGCTTTCCACACTCGACTTGCCCTCCTACGGCCCGGTGGTGCCGGTGATCGTGATCGATCGCCTGGAGGATGCCGTGCCGCTGGCACAGGCGCTGGTCGAGGGCGGCGTGCGCGTGCTCGAAGTGACGCTGCGCACGCCGGCAGCCTTGCCCGCCATCGAGGCCATGGCCCGCGCCGTGCCCGAGGCCATCGTAGGTGCGGGCACTGTGCTGGGCGCGGCAGACGCCCAACGGGCGCGCGACGCCGGGGCGGTGTTTGCCGTGAGCCCGGGCTATACCAGCACCCTGGGCCAGGCCTGCCAAAGCCTGGGCCTGCCGCTGCTGCCGGGCGTGGCCACCTCGGGCGAGATCATGGCCGCGCTGGACGACGGTTACAGCTTTCTCAAGCTCTTCCCGGCCGAGGCCGTGGGCGGCATTCCACTGCTCAAGGCCTGGGCCAGCCCTTTCGGGCAGGTGTCGTTCTGCCCCACAGGCGGCATCACTGCGGCCACGGCGCCCGACTACCTGGCACTGCCCAACGTGCGTTGTGTGGGCGGCTCCTGGCTCACGCCAGCAACAGCGCTTGCGCAGCGGGACTGGGCCCGCATCACCGAGCTGGCCCGTGCAGCGCAGGCGCTGCGCAGCGCCTGAGAGCACTCGCTGCGCAGCACGCGGCAGGGCGGAGCAGCAGGCTTGTGCGCGCGGCAGGCCTAAGCGTGTGGCAGGGGCCCGTTCCAGCGCACCTGTACCCGCAGTCCGCCCAGCCTAGGACTGGTGTCGGCCTGCACGCCCAACCCGTGCAGCCGCGCAATGCGCTGCACGATGGACCATCCCAGTCCGCTGCCGCTCTGGCCTGTGCCCAGCACTCTGAAAAAGCGCTCGCCCAGTCGGTCCAGCGCCTCGGGCGGCATGCCAGGCCCGCTGTCTTCCACGCACAGATGTCCGCCACCTGACGCGTGGGGTTCGATGCGCACACGCACCGTCGATCCATCCGGGCTGTAGCGCAGCGCATTGTCCAGCAGGTTGCGCAGCAGCACCTGCGCCAGGGCCTCGCCCACCGGCGCAGCCGGCACGCCGGCGGCCACATCCAGCGCCACCGTTTGATTTCGCTGCCGGGCCTGGGGCGCCAGCCAGGCCACGACGGTGCTGGCCACGGCGGCCATGTCACATTCCGCAATATCGGCCTTTGCGTCGGTTTCGAGCCGCGCCAACTGCAGCAGTTGTTCCACCAAGCGCGTGGCCCGGTCGCAGCCCGCCAGCGTCGCCCGCAAGGCCGCCGTGCGGTCGGCAGCATCGCTGGCGCCCAGCGCCACCTGGGCCTGCATGCGGATGCCTGCAATTGGCGTGCGCAGTTCGTGGGCCGCGTCGGCCGTGAAGCGGCGCTCGGCCTCGACCATGCGCGCCACGCGTTCCAGCAGCTGATTGAGTGCTTGCACCAGCGGCAGCACTTCGGGCGGTACGCCTGATTCTGGCAAGGGCGCAAGCGACTGCGGCGTACGCTCGGCCACGCTGGCACCCAGGGCCTGCAGGGGCCGTACCGCACCGCGTACCGCCCACCACACGCCCAGCGCCGCCAGTGGCAGCATCAGTGCCAGGGGCGTGAGCACGCTGCGCACGCTGGCCAGCACCACGTCGCGGCGGAACCACTCCAGCTCGCCCACCACCATCTGTACGTGGCCGTCGGCCGTATGCGTGGCAAATACCCGCCAATCCTGGCCCTGCACCTGGCGGTCCAGAAACCCGCGCGCATCTGGCGGGGCCGGGGCACGGTGGGTGCGTTGGCCGAGCGGGCCACGAGCTGCCCTTCATGCCACACCTGGAACGCCACACGCGGCTGGTACTTGTGCAGGTCGGCAGCCGTCTGCTGACCGCGTTCGTCCAGTTCGTTCAAGGGTTGCAGCATTAGCAAGGCCGCGGCCTGGGCGAGGTGGGCATCTTGCAGCTCGCTCACTTCGTGCCGCGCGTCCACCCAGGTGAGCACGCCGGTGGCGGCCCAGGCCAGCACCCACAGCGACAGCACGGCCGTGATCAGGCGGCGCTGCAGCGATGCGGTGCGCGGGGCGTCGGTGGGCCGATCAGAGGTGGGCGTTTTGCTCATGCCCCTTCGCGCGGCAGCCGGTAGCCTACGCCTCGCACGGTCTCGATCAGCCCCGGGGCCAGCTTGCGGCGCAGGTGGTGCACATGCACTTCCACAGCGTTGCTCTGTACTTCACTGCCCCAGGGGTAGAGGCGCTGTTCCAGCTGGTCGCGGCTGAGCGTGCGGCCCACGTTGAGCAGCAGCGCGTGCAGCAAATCGAACTCGCGTTGCGACAGCTCTACGGGCTGGCCCTGCCACTGGGCGGTGCGGCCTGCGGGGTCGAGCGTGAGTGCGCCGTGCTGCAGCAGCGGCTCTGCCTGCCCATGCGCACGCCGCACCAGCGCGCGCAGACGGGCGGCCAGCTCTTCGAGGTCGATGGGCTTGACCAGGTAGTCATCGGCTCCAGCGTCCAGCCCGGCGATGCGCGCATTCACGGCATCGCGCGCAGTCAGCACCATCACCGGGGTGCGGCAACCTGCACGGCGGGCGGCCGCCAGGACTTGCATGCCGTCCAGGCGCGGCAGGCCCAGATCCAGGATGGCGGCGGCAAAGCCATCGGTGCGCAGCTCGCGCTCGGCGGCCACGCCGTCGCGCACCCAGTCCACGGCAAAGCCATGTTGGGCCAGGCCAGCCTTCAGGCCAGAGCCCAGCAGTTCGTCGTCTTCGGCCAGCAGAATGCGCATACGCAGGGGGGAGTGGGTTCGGTGTCGGCTCAATCGTCGTCATCGTCGTGGCGGCGGTCGTGGCCCACGGCGGTGGTGTCGGCCACAGCCGTCTGCACGCTGTCCCATTGTCCCCACACAAAGGCGGTGAGCGCCAGGGCGCACAGCACAGCCACGCCCAGGTGGTTGCGCGGCGTCACATCCGGCCCGGGGCCGGGCATGGTGCCGCTGAGCATGGGCGACAGCGCCTGCCGCCCGCGCAGGGCCACAGCCGCGGCCAGCGCGGCAGCGTGCCCCAGCGCCTGCAAGGGCAGTGCATTGCCCAGGGCCTCGTGCACTTCTTCCAGCCATTCGCCCGCCCAGCCGCTGTGCAGCAGTGCCAGGCCCGACAGGGTGGCAGGCGCCGCTAGCAGCAACAGTGCCAGGCCCGTGAGCGCGATAGCGCCGCCCACCCGTACCGTCCAGCCTGCCTCGGGACGCAGCCCGACCTTGAGCGCGGCACGCACCCGGGTGACCAGCCCACCGATGCACGCGCTGCGCGGTCCGATCAGCCCCCACAGCAGGCGCAGCACCAGCACCCCGGCCACGCTGTAGCCCAGCAGTGCGTGCACGGCGCGGGCACTGTCCCATTCGCTGGTGGCATACGCCCCCACCACGCCGATGGCCAGCAGCCAGTGCAGCAGGCGGCTGGGCGCGTCGCGCAGACGGCGGCGGGGTACGGCCGGAGGCGCGGCGGCGGGTGAGGGGGGATGGGCGGCGGTGGTCGATGTCATGCCGCCATGGTGCGCGCGCTGGCTGAAGCGGGGCTGAAGGCAGTGCTGCAGGCGGTGCGGGGTTTCCGACTTGGCATTGGCGAAAATGGCAGCTTGTGCTTGTCCAGGCTGAATAAATTGCTATTGAATCAATAGCGTTTGCTGCTGCCCGTCGAGCGTCTGTTCACCCCGAGCTGCGCAACGTTGCTGGGGCTTTGCCGATCCGGCGGTGTTGGGCGGCAAGGGCCGCAACGGCCGGCGCGCCCATGAAAAAAGAAAAAGCCCGCAGGCCGGAGCCTGCGGGCCAGGTCGGAAGCCACGCACGGCGCGGGGCCGTGCGCTGGGCGCCGAGGGGCTGGATTACATGTCCATGCCGCCCATGCCACCCATACCACCGGGCACGGCCGGGCCAGCGGCTTCTTCCTTCGGTGCTTCGGCGACCATGGCTTCGGTCGTCAGCAGCAGCGAAGCCACGGAAGCGGCGTTCTGCAGGGCGGTGCGGGTCACCTTGGTCGGGTCCAGAATGCCCATCTCGATCATGTCGCCGTAGGTGTCGTTGGCCGCGTTGAAGCCGAAGTTGCCAGAGCCTTCCAGCACCTTGTTGACCACCACCGAAGGCTCGCCACCGGCGTTGTAGACGATCTCGCGCAGGGGCGCTTCGATGGCCTTCATCACCAGCTTCACGCCAGCGTCTTGGTCGGGGTTGTCACCGCGCAGTTCGCCCACGGCTTGGCGGGCACGCAGCAGGGCCACACCGCCGCCGGCCACGATGCCCTCTTCCACGGCAGCGCGGGTGGCATGCAGCGCGTCTTCCACGCGGGCCTTCTTTTCCTTCATTTCGACTTCGGTGGCAGCGCCCACCTTGATCACGGCCACGCCGCCGGCCAGCTTGGCCACGCGCTCTTGCAGCTTCTCACGGTCGTAGTCGCTGGTGGCTTCTTCGATCTGGATGCGGATCTGCTTGACGCGGGCTTCGATGTCGGCAGCTGCACCAGCACCGTCGATGATGGTGGTGTTTTCCTTGGCCACTTCGATGCGCTTGGCTTGGCCCAGGTCGGCCAGGGTCACCTTCTCGAGCGACAGGCCCACTTCCTCGGCGATCACCTTGCCGCCGGTCAGGATGGCGATGTCTTCCAGCATGGCCTTGCGGCGGTCGCCGAAGCCCGGGGCCTTGACGGCCACGACCTTCAGAATACCGCGGATGGTGTTGACCACCAGCGTGGCCAGGGCTTCGCCCTCGACGTCTTCGGCAATGATCAGCAGCGGACGGCCGGCCTTGGCGACTTGCTCCAGCGTGGGCAGCAGGTCACGGATGTTGCTGATCTTCTTGTCGAACAGCAGCACGAAGGGGTTTTCCAGGATCGCAGCCTGCTTCTCAGGGTTGTTGATGAAGTAGGGCGACAGGTAGCCGCGATCGAACTGCATGCCTTCCACGACATCCAGTTCGTTGTTCAGGCTCTTGCCGTCTTCCACGGTGATCACGCCTTCCTTGCCCACCTTGTCCATCGCGTCGGCGATGATCTGGCCAATGGAAGTGTCGCTGTTGGCCGAGATCGAGCCAACTTGAGCGATTTCCTTGGAGGTGGTCGTGGGCTTGGAGGCCTTCTTCAGCTGTTCCACCAGGGCTGCCACGGCCTTGTCGATGCCGCGCTTGAGGTCCATGGGGTTCAGG
>JBKBUN010000037.1:0-21281 GCA_046289925.1 Burkholderiaceae bacterium
TTTCAGTGTGAACAAGCGGTCAACTGCGGTTTCTAGGTTCAACTAGGGGTCTGTCGGGCTTGGGGCGTCGAACGCGCGGAACACCGAATCACCCCTGGCAGGAGCAATCGCTGTGTCTGTGTTTTTCTGATGCCGGCGGCCTTGTTCCGCGCGAGGCAGGCAAGCGAACCTGTGCCCCCCCAGCCAGAGCCGCAGCAGCGGCCAAACGCCGCTGCCTGCCCCGGGCTCGGTTCCCAGGCCGCAGGGCTGCGCTCTACCAGACGCTATCAAAAAGTGAGCTGCTCGTGCTTGATTGATAAGCACGAGTCGCCGATTTGACCGAGAAGGCCGAGAACGCTGCAGCGCACTGGCCAGGGCTGCGCTCCGGCGTTGCGCAACGCAGGGTTCTTCGATCAGGCCGCGCCAAAACCGCCACCGCCAGGGGTGTGGATCTCGAACACATCGCCTGGCTGCATCTCGGTCTGGCCGATGTGGTCCAGCGTTTGCACCCGGCCATCGGCGCGCAGCACGCGGTTGATGCCAGGCGCACCGTCGCCGCCGCCGGCCATGCCAAACGCGCCGCGGTGGCGGCCGTTGGACAGAATGCTGGCCGTCATCGGTTCCAGAAAGCGCACGCGCCGTACGCCGCCGTTGCCGCCCTTGAAGCGGCCCGCGCCGCCCGAGCCCTGGCGGATTTCATAGCCTTCGAGCCGCACCGGAAAGCGAAACTCCAGCACCTCGGGGTCGGTCAGGCGCGAGTTGGTCATGTGGGTCTGGACCACGCTCGTGCCGTCAAACCCACCCACCAGCGCGCCGGTGGCGTCAAACACCCCGCCCGCGCCGCTGCCGCCCGCGATGGTTTCGTAATACTGGTAGCGGTCGTTGCCAAAGGTGAAGTTGTTCATGGTGCACTGGCCCGCCGCCATCAGGCCCAGTGCGCCATACAGCGCGTTGGTGATGCAGGTGGACGTCTCCACGTTGCCGGCGACCACCGAGGCGGGCGGCAGTGGGTTGAGCATGGACCCCTCGGGGATGATGACCTGCAGGGGTTTCAGGCACCCCGCGTTGAGGGGAATGTCGTCGTCCACCAGCGTGCGGAACACATACAGCACCGCCGCCATGCACACTGCGCGCGGTGCGTTGAAGTTGTTCGCCTGCTGCGCGCTGGTGCCCGTGAAGTCGATGGTGGCGCTGCGCGCCGCGGCATCGACCGTGACGGCCACCCGGATCTGGGCGCCGTTGTCCAGCGGCAGCGTGAAGGCACCGTCTTTGAGGCGGGTGATCACGCGGCGCACCGATTCTTCGGCGTTGTCCTGCACGTGGCGCATGTAGGCCTGCACCACGTCCAGGCCAAACTCTTGCACCATGCGGCGCAGCTCTTGCACGCCTTTTTCGTTGGCGGCGATCTGGGCCTTGAGGTCGGCCAGGTTCTGCTGCGGGTTGCGGCTCGGGTAGGGGCCGCTTTGCAGCAGGGTCAGGATCTCGGTCTCACGCAGCACGCCACGCTCTACCAGCTTGACGTTGTTGAGCAGTACGCCCTCTTCTTCGATGTGCGTGGAAAACGGCGGCATCGACCCCGGCGTGGTGCCGCCCACGTCGGCATGGTGGCCACGGCTGCCGACGTAGAAGGTGGGCTGCCCCGCCCCCTCGCCCTCACCGCCCACATACACCGGCGTGATCACGGTGATGTCGGGCAGGTGCGTGCCGCCGTGGTACGGGTCGTTGAGCACATACACATCGCCCGGCTGCATCTGTCCGGCGTTGGCCTGGATCACGGTCTTGATGCTCTCGCCCATGCTGCCCAGGTGTACGGGCATGTGGGGCGCGTTGGCGATCAGGTTGCCCTCGGCGTCGAACAGCGCACAGCTGAAGTCGAGCCGTTCCTTGATGTTGACCGAGTAGGCGGTGTTCTGCAGTTGCAGGCCCATTTGCTCGGCAATGTTCATGAACAGGTTGTTGAACACCTCGAGCAGCACCGGGTCTACCGTGGTGCCCACGGCATGCTGCACGGTGCGGGCCGCAAGGCGGTCGAGGACCAGATGGTCCAGCGCCGTGAGCGTGGCCTGCCAGCCTGGCTCTACCACCGTGGTGGCGGTCTTCTCGGCAATGATGGCCGGACCGGGTACCACGTCGCCGGGGCGCAGGTCTTCGCGCACCACCAGGGCCGCGTCATGCCAGACGGCGCGGCCGTCTACCCCGACGGTGTACATGCGCACGGTGCTGCGGCGCGGTGCCTCGCGCGGCGGGTGCAGCGTGTGCATGGCCTCGGCGGGCGCGTCGCCGGGCAGTACGGCCTCGACCGACACGGCCTCGACCACGAGCGCCTTGCCCTGCATCAGGAAGGCGAAGCGCTGGCGGTAGGCCGCCTCGAAGCCCTGCACGATCTGCTCAAGCGTGCCATGCGGCACCACCAGCGCGGTGTCGCTGCCTTCGTAGCGCACATGCACGCGGCGGTGCACCTGCACGGTGCCCTGCCCTACCTGCTGACGCACCAGCTCGGTGCGCGCGGCCTCGGCCAGCGCGGCCAAGCGGGCGTCCAGCTCGGGCAGCAGCGCCGCGGCCAGGCGGGCTTCCACCGCTTGCTCACGGATCACGGTCTGGTCGGCCAGGCCCATGCCGTAGGCCGACAGCACACCGGCCAACGGGTGCACGAACACGCGCGTCATGCCCAAGGCATCGGCCACCAGGCAGGCGTGCTGGCCGCCCGCGCCGCCAAAGCACTGCAGGGTGTAGCGCGTCACGTCGTAGCCGCGTGCCACGCTGATCTTCTTGATGGCATTGGCCATCTGCTGCACCGCAATCTGAATGAAACCCTGGGCCACATCCTCGGCACTGCGGCCGGTTTGTACGGCCAGCGCCGCAAAGCGTTCGCGCACCACGGCGTCGTCCAGCGCCTCGTTGGCCGCATGGCCGAACACGTGCGGGAAGTGCGCGGGCTGGATCTTGCCGAGCATCACGTTGGCATCGGTGACGGTCAGGGGCCCGCCGCGTCGGTAGCTGGCCGGGCCTGGGTTGGCGCCCGCGCTTTCTGGCCCGACGCGAAAGCGCGCACCATCAAACTCCAGAATCGAGCCACCGCCCGCGGCCACGGTGTGAATGCTCATCATGGGCGCACGCATGCGCACACCGGCCACCTGGGTCTCGAACTCGCGCTCGAACTCGCCGGCGTAGTGGCTCACGTCGGTGCTGGTGCCGCCCATGTCGAAGCCGATCACCTTGGCATGGCCGGCCAGTTCGGCCGTGCGCGCCATGCCCACGATGCCGCCAGCAGGGCCAGAGAGGATCGCGTCCTTGCCCTGGAACACCTGCGCATCGGTGAGCCCGCCCGACGACTGCATGAAAAACAGGCGCACGCCGGGCATCTCGGCGGCCACCTGCTCCACATAGCGGCGCAGGATGGGCGAGAGGTAGGCGTCCACCACCGTGGTGTCACCCCGGCTGACGAACTTCATCAGCGGGCTGGTGGCGTGCGAGGCGCTGACCTGGGTGAAGCCGATTTCGCGCGCCAGCCGGGCGGCGGCAATCTCGTGCGCCGTGTAGCGGTAGCCGTGCATGAACACGATGGCCACGCTGCGCAGGCCCGCGTCGTAGGCGGCCCACAGGCGCTCGCGCAGGTGCTGCTCGTCGAGTGGCTCCACCACCTCGCCATGCGCCCCGATGCGCTCCTGCGCCTCGATCACGCGCTCGTACAGCAGCTCGGGCAACAGGATGCGCCGGTCAAACAAGCGCGGGCGGTTCTGGTAGGCAATGCGCAGCGCGTCTTTGAAGCCGCGCGTGGTCACCAGCAGCGTCGGCTCGCCCTTGCGTTCGAGCAAGGCGTTGGTGGCCACGGTGGTGCCCATCTTCACGCACTCCACCTGCTCGGGCGTCACGGGCGCGCCCGGGGGCAGGCCCAGCAGATGGCGAATGCCCGCCACCGCCGCATCGCGGTACTGCTCGGGGTTTTCCGACAACAACTTGTGCGTGACCAGTGTGCCGTCGGGTCTGCGGCCCACCACATCGGTGAACGTGCCACCGCGGTCGATCCAGAACTGCCAGCGGGACGGAGTGGAATGGGAATCGGGATGAGACATAGTTGCTATGCTTTCAATAGCTGCTTGTGCTTGGAAATCAAGCACGAGAGCCGGTTTTGGTTCCAATGTGTCCGGCGGCGCGCCGCAAGACTACAGCGACGCAGCCGAACGCGCCGCCTGGTCGTACATGCCCGAGAGCACGCGCAGCAGGCGTGCGAGCTCGCCAATGTCGCGGTTCAGCGCCTCGTCGGCCTTGAGCGCATCAATCAGACAGGTCTCGCGGATCTCGCGGTAGCGCTGCACGTAGGCGCGGCCGGTTTCGGTGGCGGCGTAGGTCACTTCCTTGCCGTTTTTTTGCGAGGCCACCACACCCAGCGCCTGCAGCTTCTTGAGCGCATAGTTCACCAGATGTGTGTCTTCCACGTTCATGATGAAGCAGATGTCGGACAGCCGCTTGTCCCGCGCGCGGTGCGTGACGTGGTGAAGCACCAACACATCGAGCGGCGTCAGATCCTTCAAGCCCGCCGCGGACATGCAGTGCATCACCCAGCGGTGGAAGGCGTTGCCGGCCACGATCAGGCCGAATTCGAACTCACTCATCTCGGCGCTTTGGGCCGACACCAGATGGGCCGACGACACGATGGGGCCGGACTCGCTGGCAGGAGACTTGGACTTCATGGGCGCTTTCCGCAAGGTTAGGAGTGGCACACATCATGCATGCGCAGAAATTGTGGGCACTCAGAGAATAAATTGTCGACAAATTGTCGACATATAGCGAAAACACCTAGAGTAAATTGTTGATGTTGCGCGCTACAGTGCCTGCACCCAACGTTCAACCTTGTGGAGCCTTCCGATGAAGCGTCGTTCTATTGCCCTTTCTTCGCTGGCCGCTGCGGCCCTCGTCGCGCTTGGTACCAGCGCCGCTCAGGCGCAAACCAAATGGGATCTGGCGGCCGCCTACCCCGCCACCAACTTCCACACGGAAAACCTGGTCCAGTTCGCCTCGGATGTCGACAAGGCCACGGGCGGCAAGCTCAAAATCACCGTGCACGCCAATGCGGCGCTGTTCAAGGCCCCCGAGATCAAGCGCGCCGTACAGGGCGGGCAAGCCCAGATGGGCGAGATCCTGCTCGCAAACTTCCAGAACGAGTGGCAGATTTTTGGGGTGGACGGCATCCCCTTCTTGGCCGACAGCTACGAAGCGTCGCGCAAGCTGTATGCGGCGCAGAAGCCTTTTCTTGAAAAGAAGCTGGCCGAGCAGGGCATGATCCTGCTGTATTCGGTGGCCTGGCCGCCGCAAGGCATCTACACCAAGAAGCCGCTGGCCAGCGCGGCCGACCTCAAGGGCGTGAAGTGGCGCGCCTACAGTCCGGCCACGGCCCGTATTGCCGAACTCGTGGGCGCCCAGCCCGTCACTGTGCAGGCCGCCGAATTCTCGCAAGCCCTGGCCACCGGCGTAGTGGAGTCCACGATGACCTCCGGTGCCACGGGGGTGGACAGCAAACTCTTCGAGCACCTCAAGTTCTACTACGACACCCAGGCTTGGCTGCCCAAAAACGCGGTGATCATCAACAAGAAGGCGTTTGATGCCCTCGACAAACCCACCCAGGATGCGGTGCTGAAAGCCGGTGCCGACGCCGAAGCCCGCGGCTGGGCCACCAGCCAGAAGGTCAACACCGACACCATTGCCAAGCTCAAGGCCAACGGCATGGAAGTGGCGCCGCCGCCGGCCGCGCTCAAAGCTGACATGGCCAAGGTGGGCGAGACCATGCTCAAGGAATGGCTTGATAAGGCCGGTGCAGAGGGCAAGACGCTGATCGACAACTTCCGCAAGTAAGCCCTGCTTATGCGCCGCCTCCTTGATGCGCTCTACGACAGCGCTGCCGCCCTGGCGGCGCTTTTCATGCTTGGGCTGCTGGGCATGGTGCTGCTGTCGATCATCAGCCGCCAGTTGCACTTTCATGTGCCCGGCACCGACGCCTATGCGGGCTACCTCATGGCGGCAGCGGGCTTTATGGCCCTGGCCCACACCCTCAAGCGGGGCGAGCACATCCGCGTGACGCTGCTGCTCAATGCGCTGCGCGGTTCGATGCGCAAGGGCATGGAAGTCTGGGCTCTGGGCGTGGCCACCTTGCTCGCCATGCTGTTTGCCTACTACAGCTGCAAGCTGGCCTGGCAATCGCATGAGTTCCATGATGTGTCCACCAGCAGCGACGCAACGCCGCTGTGGATTCCGCAACTGTCCATGGCGCTTGGCACGGTGGTGTTGGCCATCGCCTTTCTGGACGAGCTGGTTCTGGAACTGCTGGGCCGCCGCCCACGCCCGCAGTCGGACGAACTGCTGCGCAACGAATGACCTGAGGTACCTGCACCATGAGCGACCTTGCCATCACGGGCCTGTTGGTCCTGTCGCTGTTTCTGATCCTGGGCAGCGGCGTCTGGATCGGCCTTACGCTGTCGGGCGTGGCCTGGATCGGCATGCAGTTGTTCTCATCGCGGCCCGCCGGGGATGCGATGGCAGTGGCCATCTGGGGATCGGCTTCGAGCTGGACCCTGACCGCCCTGCCCCTGTTCATCTGGATGGGCGAAATCCTGTTTCGCACGCGCTTGTCGCAAGACATGTTCCGGGGACTCGCGCCTTGGGTGCAGGCCTTGCCTGGGCGCCTGCTGCACACCAATGTGGTCGGCTGCACGATCTTTGCCGCGGTGTCTGGCTCCAGCGCTGCCACCTGCGCCACCATCGGCAAGATGACCCTGCCCGAGCTCAAGCGCCGCGGCTACCCCGACAACATGGTGGTGGGCACGCTGGCAGGGGCCAGTACGCTGGGCCTGCTGATACCTCCCTCGATCATCATGATCGTGTACGGCGTGATGGCCGAGGTGTCGATTTCCAAGCTGTTCGTTGCAGGCGTGTTGCCCGGCCTGATGCTGGCCTGTCTGTTCTCCGGCTACATCGTGCTGTGGGCCTTGCGCCATCCCGAGCAGGTGCCGGCCGCAGACGAGCGGTTCACCCTGCGCCAGAAGCTGGCCGCATCGCGCAGCCTGATCCCGGTCGTGCTGCTGATCGCCGCCGTGCTGGGGTCGATCTACACCGGCATTGCCACGGCCACCGAGGCGGCCGCCGTCGGCGTGGTCGGGGCGCTGGTACTGTCGGCGGTGCAGGGCTCGCTGAGCTGGGCCTCGTTCCGCGACGCCCTCATGGGCGCGACGCGGCTTTATTGCATGATCGGCCTCATCCTCGCGGGCGCGGCCTTCCTCACCTTGTCCATGGGCTACATCGGACTGCCGCGCCATCTGGCCGAGTGGATCGCATCGCTCGGTTTGGGCCAAGCCCAACTGATTCTGGCGCTTGCGGTCTTTTTCATCGTGCTCGGCTGCTTTCTGGACGGTATTTCCATGGTGGTGCTCACCATGGGCGTGCTGATGCCCACCATTCAGGCCGCCGGCATAGACCCCATATGGTTCGGCATCTTCATCGTGCTCGTGGTCGAAGCAGCACAGATCACCCCCCCTGTCGGCTTCAACCTGTTCGTGCTGCAAGGCATGACGGGCCGCCAGTTGCCCTGGATCACGCGGGTCACGGCACCGATGTTCTTCCTGATGTGTGGGGCTGTGGCCCTGATCTACATCTTCCCGGCCATCGTGACGTGGCTGCCCCAGCAGATGCTGGCACGGTGATGGGCTCTATGTTGGCGTCGGTTGTGGCTATTTGCATCGGGGCCTGCACAGGTGCGCTCGCGCGCTGGCAGTTGGCGCTGTGGCTCAATACCAGCGGCGCGTTGCTGCCCTGGGGGACGCTGGCCGCCAACCTGATGGGCGGCTACCTCGTGGGTGTGTGCGTGGCCGTCTTTCAGGCGCTTGAGCAACTCGACCCAACTTGGCGACTGCTGCTGGTCACGGGTTTTTTGGGCGCGCTCACCACGTTCTCCAGCTTCTCTGCCGAGGTGGTCGGCATGCTGCTGCAGCAGCGCTATGCACTGGCCTTGGGAACCGCCGCCGTCCACTTGTTCGGCTCGCTGGCCCTGACCTTCGCAGGGATCTGGACCGCTTCTCTTTTCATAGCGGCTCGTGGTTGAGTACACTGGGCCGCAGCCCGGTGGGGTTTCATGCCTCACCACTCTGTAGCCCTCACCTCAACTGCCATGGAAGCCAACACCCAACTCAATGACAGCCGACTGGCCAACGCCTGGGCCGAGCTGTACCAACACTCGACCAACGGAAACCCACTGCACGCCGACGCGTACCGATTGGCCTTTGCCGACCCCGAGTTCCTGCTGCGCCGCGAAACGCGGGGCATCCGTTTTCAGCTGGAACTGCTCAAGCCCGACCTGAGCCAGGCCGCACAAGGCATCGAGAGCACCGTGGTGGTGTATGGCAGCGCACGCTTCAAGTCGCCCGAGGAGGCCGCAGCCCTTCTCGCCGAGGCGCAGGCCAGCCAGGACGCGGCGCAGATCCGCCGCGCCGAACTGGCCGTACGCAACGCGCGCTACTACGACCTGGCCCGCCAGTTCGCCAAACTGGTGGCCGAGCATAGTCTGACCCAGCCCGCCGACCAGCGCGTGTACATCTGCACCGGCGGTGGCCCCGGCATCATGGAAGCGGCCAACCGCGGGGCCCACGAGGCCGGCGCGCCCAATGTAGGACTGAACATTTCCCTGCCCCACGAGCAAAGCGGCAACCCCTACATCACGCCCTCACTGTGCTTCAAATTCCACTACTTCGCGCTGCGCAAGATGCACTTCATGATGCGCGCCAAGGCGCTGGTGGCGTTTCCGGGTGGCTTCGGTACGCTGGACGAGCTGTTCGAGGTGCTCACGCTGGTGCAAACGGGCAAAGCCAAGCCGGTGCCTATCGTATTGTTCGGCTCCGACTACTGGAAGCGGCTCATCCACTTTGACGTGCTGGTCGAGGAAGGCACGGTCTCGCCCGAAGACCTGTCGCTGTTCCACATCACCGACGACCCGCAGGAAGCCTGGAACCTCATCAAGGCCTTCTACGGGCTGTGATCGCCCCCGCGCCAGGTACCGCCTGCGGTAATGGCGCGCTCAGCGGATGGCCGGCGGTGGCGGCGGCGGCACCGCAATCGGCGGCAGCACGAAAATGGGCCGCACGATGGGGGGCAGCGTGATGATGGGCGGCCGCGTGGCCGGGGGGGGCGGCGCGGTGGGCGCAGTCGGCGCTGGCGGCGTAGTCGGGGCCGTGGGCGTGGTGGGCGCTGGTGGACGCGTGGTGGGCGGCTGCTGCGGGCCCGGCACCGTGACCGGGGGTGGCGGCACACCCGGCTGGCCAGGGTCTGGGCCGGGCACCGGAGTTGGGACGGGCTGCGGGGCCGGCGCTGGCGTGGCCGGAGCGGTGGGCACTGGCGCTGGTGCAGGCTCGGGCTGCACACGACCACCGCCGCCCAACTGCTCGCCAATCACATAGGGCAATGGCGCAGGTGGCAGCGGCAGCAACGCCCGGGTGTGCGTGTACAGGGGCAGCGCTGCGTCGGATACCACCCGCACAGACTCACCGGCCTTCACGCCCACGCAGCCTGCGCGCGTGCAGACCTCGATCTCGTCCTCCTCGCCAGACACCACCACCTCGCCCGCCGCGTTGAAGGCCACCAGGAAGGCCGAGCCACGGATGCCCACCACCGCCGTGGGTGTGGTGACCTGGTAGTTGCGCGGCTCGCGCTTGCCAATCAACCCCGTGATGGCACGCAGGCCGCCCTGCAGCAGGCTCACGGCGAACTGGTCCTGCGCGGGGTTGCCGGTGTCGGCATAGCGCGTCACGGTGAACTGAGAGCCCGGGTACAGCGCCACCAGTCCGCCGTCTGAAAAGCGGATCTGCGCACGCCCGTCAGCCCCCGTGAGCAACACATCGCCCGCCTCCACCGGCAAGCCCTTGGAGACGGCCGAAGTACTGCCCGCGCGGCGCAGTTGCACATCGCCCGTGCTGAACTGCACCAGCCCCGCGGCGGCGAGGCTCTGCAGCGGCCAGGCGGCCACCAGGGCGGCCCACCAGGCCAGACGGAACGAAGGGGTCAAGGCGGACATGTCGGGCCTCCCACGGCATCGAAACGCATTGCAGGCATCAGAACTCGCGCCGCACGGTGACGGATACCGTGCGCCGCTCGTAGTCGGTGATGGGCAGGTTGGACGCATTGCGCGTGAACCCCAGCTGCGGCGTGATGCGCCAGCCCGGCGCAGGCAACCACGACAGGCCAAGCGCTACCTGCGTGGCGCGGTCGCTGCGCCGCAGCGCAAAGAACGGGTCGTTGGCACCGTAGCGTCGCCGCTCGTGAGTCGCATGCACAAACGCCGCCCAATCGGGTGCCAGCGCCCACTGCCATCCAGCGCGCAGCCCCCTCAGATGGTGGCCCAGATGCGCAACGCCGTCTGCGTCGGGCGATTCTCGCCCTGCGTACACGCCTGCATACGCCAGGCTGCCATCGCGCAGCACGTGCACATACGAGGTACCGGCCACCACGCGTTTCGCATCGCGCAGCGACTGGCCAGGGTAGCGCAGCGTTTGCCACTGCACAAAGCTGTCCCACTGCCGAAAGCCATCGAGCCGCCAGATCCACTCACCCAACAGGCCCGCGGTGTTGCGCAAGGTGCTGCCGTCTTGCCGCCAGGTGCTGCCTTGGGCGCTGAACAGCCATTCATGGCGCTCGCGCCGGTAGGCCAGGCCCGCGCTGGCATCCCACTGGAGGGCGTCGTAGTCCCGCGCACAGCACGCGTGGCCGCGCAGGTCGGCGGTCGTCGCGCCCACCAGCGACCAGCGCGCGTCCAGCACATAGCGCCCCCGCAGATGGCCCTGCAAGGCCGCAAAACCCGCGCCCTGCTCTGCGCTGCCTGGGGCCAGGCTCCAGGCCGGGGTGCCGGGGGGCGAGAGCGACGGCGCGTCGGGAACAGGGCCCGCGTTGGCATTGCTGTCGTAGCCCACCGTGAGGTCGAGGTGGCCCTTCCAGCTCGAACGACCTTCGTGGTCACGACGATCGAACGAAACGAGGAACTGGTCGAGGCTCTGCGCAGCCTCCACCGGCACGCCGCGCAGGCCAAAGCGCTGCAACACGGCCTCGGCGCCCGGCGCATCGCCCACGGCGTGCAGCGCACGCGCCAGCGCACGGGCAGCGTCTGCATCCTGCGGCCGGTTGGCCAACACGCGCTCCCAAGCCAGGATGGCGCGCGGATAACGGCCAGCCGCATGCGCGGCGCGGCCCATGAGAGCGTCGAATGCGGGATCACCCGCCTCGGTCGCTTCCAGCTCCATCAGCAGCGTCAGCGCCTGTTCGGCCTGGCCTGCAACCAGCGCCTGCTGCGCTGGCTGCCAGCGTGGCGCAGCGGTCTGGGCCGCGGCCGACAATGCCATGGCCCCAAGCGCTGCGGCCAAGACCAGCTGCTTGCTCCAGTGTCTGCGCGCTCTGTCCCGCATCACGCCCTCCGTGCAGATACGCTCTGATCGTGGCCACTGTAGCGCTTTTACAATCTTTTGGGTGACGTTTTGAAACCACAGCGCGACCAAGCGGCATCAATGCTCGGCGGCTGGCGGGGTATGCCCCATGCGCCGCGCCGTCCGCGCTCCCAAGCCCACGGCTGCGCCCACCACCCAGAACAGCCCGGCCACACCGATCATCGCGCCGACCGAACCGAACAGCATGGGCATGAGCACGCTGGAGGCATTGATGGCCATCAGACGCAGGCCCAGCGCCTCACCCTGGCGGTGGACGGGGGTGATTTGGTGCAGCAGGCTCATCACCATGGGCTGCACCGAGCCTAGCGCGAGCCCCAGCAGCGCCGAGCACAGGCCCATGGCCCAGGCGTTGGGGAGCAGCGGGTACAGCCCAAACAGTCCGGCCGTGATGCCCATGGCCACCGCCACCACCACGGCCTCGCGCAGCCGGTCGGCCACCAACGGCATCAGCATGCGGATGCAAGCCGCCGCAATCGCAAACGCCCCCAGGATGGTGCCGATCACCGACGCCGACAGGCCGCGCTCATGCCCGAGCAATGGCACCACAAAGGTGTGCACGTCCCAGCATGAGGCGAGCAGCCAGTTGACGAGCAGCAGGCGACGCAGCGGTGGATCGGCCAGCAGCTCCCATGCGCGGCCACGGGGGGCGTCGGCCAGCATCTTGGTACGGGGTTGCTCTTGCGTGGCCCTCACCCAGAACCAGGTGAGCACTGGCAGCACGGCCATGAAGGCAAAGGCCGCGCGGTAGCCCTGGCTGCTGCCCGCCGCAGGGCCGGCGTGGTCAATGAGCAGGCCCGCAGCAAACGGCCCCACGAAGTTAGACACCGCCGGCCCGATGGCCAGCCAGCTGAACACTTGGCGCAGTTGCGTGGCATCGTGCGCCGCACGGCCCACATGCCGCTGCAGCGCAATGATGGCCCCGCCTGCCGCGCCTCCGGTGCACAAAGCGGCGATGCACAGCGTGACGAAATGGGGCCAGGCCAGCACCAGCGCGCAGCCCGACACCGACACCAGCACCGCCCAGCCTACCGGCCGGCGCAGGCCGTGCCGGTCGGCATAACGCCCGGCGGGCAGCGACAGGAACACCTGCGTGAGCGCAAACAGCGCCAGCAGTACGCCCACGGCCGCTGGGCTGTAGCCCTCTTTCAGCGCCCACAACGGCGCGGCCATGCGCATGGCCGCCATGGTCGCGTGGATACACACCTGGCCTGCAATCAGCCGCGCCAACTCGCCGGTCACGGGGTGTCGTCCCCTAGGCCATCGAGCGGCAGGCCGGTCTGTGCGGCACCACCGCCCGGCGCGGGCAGTTCCTGCACGTCGCGCAGCTTGCGCTGGATGGCGCGGGTGCGCACACCCACCTCGTCAAATTTGCGCGCCGCGGCGTCGATGGACTTCTTCGTTGCCTCGACCACCTCGCCGAACTTGGCGAACTCGGTCTTGACCACGCCCAGCAGGCCCCAGACCTCGGACGAGCGCTTTTCGATGGCCAGCGTCTTAAAGCCCATCTGCAGGCTGCTGAGCATGGCCGCAAAGTTGGCCGGACCACTCACCACCACGCGGCAGTCGTTCTGCAGCGCCTCCACCAGGCCAGGGCGGCGCATCACTTCGGCAAACAGGCCTTCGGTGGGCAGGTACAGCACCGCAAAGTCGGTGGTGTGCGGCGGCGAGACGTACTTGGCGCTGATCTTCTTGGCCTCCAGCCGGATGGAGGCCTCAAACGCGTTGCCCGCCGCTGCAATAGCCCCTTTGTCGGCGGTATCGTGCGCGTCCAGCAAGCGCTGGTACTGCTCCACCGGGTACTTGGAGTCGATGGGCAGCCAGACAGGCTGGTCGTCCTTGCGGCCCGGCAGGCGGATGGCAAATTCCACCAGCTCGTCACTGCCCGGCACCGTTTTGACGTTGCGCGCAAACTGCTCGGGCGTGAGCACGTTTTCGATGATCGCACCCAGCTGCAATTCACCCCAGGTGCCGCGCGACTTCACGTTGGTCATCACGCGCTTCAAGTCGCCCACGCTGCCGGCCAAGCTCTGCATTTCGCCCAGGCCTTTGTGCACCTGCTCCAGCCGCTCGCTCACGAGCTTGAAGGATTCGCCAAGGCGCTGCTCCAGCGTGGCGTGCAGCTTTTCATCGACCGTGCGGCGCATTTCCTCAAGCCGCGTGGCGTTGTCGGCCTGGATGGCGGCCAGACGCTCGTTGAGCGCGTTGCGCAGGTGCTCGGCATTGCTCTGGCTGCCCTGCACCAGTTGCGAAAGCTGCTCCGACACCGTCTGCTGCAGCGCGCCGAACTGGTTGCGGATCAGCAGGCCGTTGGATTCGAGCTGCGCCTGCACCGCGCCGGCCATGGTGGTCAACTGCTGTTGGATGTCGCCCTTGAGCGAATCGAGCGTGGCGCGCTGCGCGAGCGACAAGGCTTCGAATCGCTCCTGGATGCGCTGCTCGAACAGCGCAGCGCTTTCGGCCATGGTTTCGCGCGACTTGACACTCTCGGCCGCTAGCGCGCCCGTGGCCTGCACCAGGTCGGCGCGGAAGGCGCCCAGTGTCTGGACCATCTCCTGCCGCGCGCTGGCCGCGTCGGTCTGGGCCTGCGCCAGATGGGCCAGCAGCGTACGCTGGCTGTCGTCCAGCCGCCCAGCCACGGCATGCTGCAAGGCCTCAAAGCGCTGGGCCAGGGCCGATTCCTGCACGGCCTGGCGCTGCAGCAGCGCGTTGTCCAGCGCGGCCAGGCGCTGCTCCAGCTTGGTTTCGAACACACCAAAAGCGGCCAGCAGCTCGCTGCGCCCGTTGCGCGACTCGGCCACGGCCTGGGCCAGGCGCTCGTCCACCGCATGGCGCTGGGCATCGAGCGTGGCCTGCGTGGTCTGGGTGAAACCGCCGACCTGCTGGGCGATGCGGTCCAGCGCGCCATCTTGCCGCGCCACAGCCAATTGCGTGGCTTGCGCAGCCTGCTCCAGCGCCTGCAGACGCGTAGGCCAGTCGGGCGGCAAGTCCACGCGCGGGCGCCGCCACAGCAGCACGCCTTGCAGCACCAGCACGGCCAACAGGCCTGTCCCGAGCACCAGCCCCCAGGTTTCCGTCATTGCACCCCCACTACTATCAAAACAGTAGCTGATTGTGCTTGACTTTGCTTCGCTGCGGGCCGGTTTGCACCAAATCCGAGCAGGCTGCCACGCTATGCGCTGCGTTGCATGCGCGCCGGGGCAGTCGATCAGGGCCGCGGGGGCCCCGGGTAAGGCACGGTGTTCACAGGCGTGAGCGGGCCGCGGCCGTCGAAGAACGCGATCAGGTTATCGGCTGCCAGTTGCGCCATGGCCCGCCGCGTGGGCATGGTGGCGCTGGCGATGTGCGGCGTGAGCACCACGTTGGGCACTTCGAGCAGGCCCGGATGCACCGCGGGCTCGCCCTCAAACACATCCAGCCCCGCAGCGGCAATGCGGCGCTCGCGCAGCGCCTGGGCCAGGGCGGCGTCATCGACAATGCCGCCCCGCGCGATGTTGACCAACGTGGCCGTGGGCTTCATCTGCGCCAGCTCGGCCGCCCCGATGGTGTGGTGCGCCTCGGGGCTGTAGGGCAGCACCAACATCACGTGGTCAGCCTCGCGCAGCAGCGTGGCCTTGTCCACATAGGTGGCCTTGCATTCGGCTTCGAGCGCCGGGGCCAGCGGCGATCGGTTGTGGTACAGCACGCGCATGCCAAAACCGTAGGCCGCGCGCCGGGCGATGCCCTGGCCGATGCGCCCCATGCCGATGATGCCCAGCGTGCTGCCGTGCACCTCGGCCCCAGCGAACATGTCGTAGCTCCAGCGGCTCCACAGGCCAGCGCGCAGAAAGTGCTCAGATTCCGTGAGCCGCCGCGCCGTGGCCAGCAGCAGCGCAAAACCGAAGTCGGCCGTGGTTTCGGTGAGCACGTCGGGCGTGTTAGTGCCCACCACCCCGGCAGCGGTCATCGCCGCCACGTCGAAGTTGTTGTAGCCCACGGCCATGTTGGCCACGATGCGCAGCCGCGGGCTGGCGGCCAGCAGTGCGGCATCCACCCGCTGGCTGCCAGTGGTGAACGCGCCGTCCTTGTCGGCCATGCGCGCGGCCAGCTCTGCCGGGCTCCAGAGCACATCGTCCTGGTTGGATTCCACGTCGAAGTGCGCGGCCAGGCGTTCGACGATGTCGGGAAAGATCGCGCGGGCGATCAGGATGCGGGGTCGACTCATGAGAGCATCTCCTGTGAATGTGCACGGCACGCCGCTCTGTGGCGCAGGCGCTCAGGGGGGTGCTTCATCTCAGCCCAACCAGATGAAGGTCATGGCGATGAACAGCGGAATCAGCACGCAGCCCGACCAGGCCATGTAGCCGAAGAAACTGGGCATCTTCACGCCGCGGTCTTCCGCAATGGCCTTGACCATGAGGTTGGGCGCATTGCCGATATAGGTATTGGCCCCCATGAACACCGCCCCCGCCGACACGGCCGCCAGCGTGGGTGCCAGCGTGGTCATGAGCACCGCCGGATCGCCACCGGCCGTGTTGAAGAACACCAGGTAGGTGGGCGCGTTGTCCAGGAAGGAACTGAGCGCACCGGTGGCCCAGAAGTACATGGCCGGATCGGGCGTGCCGTCGGGCCGCGTCACCGCGCGCACCACGGCACCGAACGGGCCGTCGACCCCGGCCTTGAGCATGGCGATCACCGGAATGATGGTGAGGAAGATGCCCGCAAACAGCTTGGCCACCTCTTGCATGGGCCCCCAGCCAAACTGGTTGGCCTCGTGCACAGCGCGCGGCGTGACCGCGAGCGACACCAGGGTCACGGCGATCAGGCCGATGTCGCGCACCAGGCTGGGCAAGGCCACCGGGGTTGCGGCCACGTCGAACACGACGCTGGACTTCCAGATGCCGCTGAGCAGCACAAAGCCCACCACCACGGCCAGCAGCAGCAGGTTGACCCGGCCCTGCAGCCGGATGCCGCGCGTATCGGGCGTGGGGTCACGGGGCAGCAGTTCTTCGCGCTTGCGCCAGTACCAACTGTCCAGCGCATAGAAGATGGCCAGCAGCGAGCCCAGCATGAACAGCGTCTCTGGAAAGAGGTTGCGCAGCGTCCAGAAGAACTCCACGCCTTTGAGAAACCCCAGGAACAAGGGCGGATCGCCCAGCGGCGTGAGCGATCCGCCCACGTTGGAGACGATGAAGATGAAGAACACCACCACGTGGGCGGCATGCTTGCGGTTGTCGTTGGCGCGGATCAGCGGGCGGATCAGCAGCATGGAAGCCCCGGTGGTGCCCATGACGCTGGCCAGCACCGCCCCCAGCGCCAAAATGGCCGTGTTGGTGCCCGGACTGCCGTGCAAATTGCCTTGCACGAAGATGCCACCGGCCACAGTGAACAGCGCCGTAAGCAGGATGACAAAGGGGATGTACTCGGCCACCAGCGCGTGCACCACGCCCGCGCCCGCAACCCCCACCCCGAACACTGCTGCATACGGGACGAGAAAGGCCAGCGCCCACGCCACAGTGACCTTGCCATAGTGGCGGTGCCAGAAGATCGGAGCCAGCAGCGGCATCAGCGCGATGGACAGCAGCATCCCGGCAAACGGAATGCCCCACCACAGGGGAAGTTCCGCTCCATTGAGCTCACCTGCATGGGCCATGACGGGAAGACCCGCCACGCACAGGGCCAGGCAGCGACGCTGCCAGATCGAGCGCTTCATCGAAATTGACTCCTCTTGTCATAGGGTGCAAGTTGCACGCCCGGGTTGCGGCACTTGAAGCGGTATTGCAACTGCGCGCCTGGAAACTGGTGCAGCACCACCTGCATCATGGTGAACTTGTACAGGTCGGTGTCCAGCAGGCTGGTGATGATCATGGGCAGGTGCGCAGGCCGTGCGCAACTTCAGGGCAAAATCGGCCGCTCGTGCTTATTTATCAAGCACAAGCAGCTCATATTTTGATAGCAAAGATTCGATCAGACGACCACCAGGCGCTGCAGCGCCTGGCGCAAGGGGGCGGGCAGCGGCACGGGGCGGCGCGTGGCGCGGTCCACATACACATGCACGAAATGGCCAGCCGCAGCCGACAGCGGCTCGCCTTGCGCGAACAGGCCGACTTCGTAGCGCACGCTGCTCGTGCCCAGCCGGGCCACACGGATGCCCGCCTCCACCGTCTGCGGAAAGGCCAGCGAGGCAAAGTAGTTGCACTGCGTTTCGATCACAAGGCCGATGGTTTCGCCCGCGTGGATGTCGAGCACGCCTGCGTCGATCAGGTGCGCGTTCACGGCCGTGTCGAACCAACTGTAGTACACGACGTTGTTCACATGGCCGTACACATCGTTGTCGCTCCAGCGCGTGCTGATGGTGCGGAACACAGGGTAGCTGCTGCGCGGCTGCGGCGCGGGGCGGGCGGCCGGCGCGGCCGCGGGGGTGTCGGGTGCGCTCATGGCCGGCCATTGTGCCAGCGGGCGTGGTACGAGAGGGCCACGCGCCACGTGGTGAGCTGTACCTGCACCGTGCGGGCAATGTCGCGCCCGTAACCGCCCGCCATGGTGAAGGCCAGCGGAATGCCACGCCGCCAAGCCCAGTCGAACACGCGGCGGTCGCGCGCCTCCATGCCGTCGTCGGTCACGGCCAGGCGACCCAGGCGGTCGCCCTCGTGGATATCGGCACCGGCCAGGTACAGCACAAAATCGGGTGCAAAGCGCAGTTCCAGCGCAAGCAAGGCCTGCTCCACGCAAGCCAAGTATTCGTCGTCGCCGCAGCCGTCAGGCAGTTCCACATCGAGGTCGCTCGGCTCCTTGCGGAAAGGGAAATTGCGCGCGCCATGCAGCGACAGCGTGAACACGCTGTCGTCGCCCTGGAAGATGCGCGCCGTGCCGTTGCCCTGGTGCACGTCCAGGTCGATCACCGCCACCTGCAGCGCCCCCCGCGCGCCGCGCCGGGCTGCGTGCTGCGCCTGCAAGGCCCGCGCGGCCACGGCAATGTCGTTGAACACGCAGAACCCCCCGCCTTTGTCGGCATACGCATGGTGCGTGCCGCCCGCCACGTTGCCGGCGATGCCCTCGCGCAGGGCGGCTTCGCAGGCGGCCAGGGTGCCGCCTACCGACCGGCGGGCGCGCTCGGCCATGGCTTGACTCCAAGGGAAACCGATTTCGCGCTGCGCCATGGGCGGCAGCGTGCCCTGGGCGATGTGCGCGATGTATTCGGCCGTGTGCACCCGCGCCAAGTCTTCGGTGGCGGCGGCCGGGGCTTCGTACAGGCGCACGCCGGGCAACTCCTGCGCCAGCGCATCGCGCAGCATGCGGTACTTGGCCATGGGAAAGCGATGGCCCTCGGGCAAGGGCAAAACAAAGTGGTCGGCGTAGTACGCATGCATGGGGCGCGATTGTGTCGGGGATGCGATACCCGAGAAGCGCCTCTAAATTTTGCTGCAACGCAACAAAATCACTTGCCAAGGCGGCCGCGACACCGCAAAATCCGCCCCATGCTGCACTGCAACATGAACGGCGTGAACCGCAGGTCCATGTCAGCGCAGATGTCCGCAACCCTTCCGGCCCACGGGGCCGATTTCTCTAGGAGAACCGACATGACGCTGACTGCAGAACAGATTCTGGCTTCGCACAAGGCCAACCTCGAAACCCTGTTTGGCCTGACCTCCAAAGCCTTTGAAGGCGTGGAAAAACTGGTCGAACTGAACGTGACCGCCACGCGCGCCGCCCTGAACGAAGCCGCCACCCACAGCCAAGCCCTGCTGAGCGTGAAGGACGCCCAGGAACTCCTGGCCCTGCAGGCCGGCATGTTCCAGCCCCTGGCCGAGAAGACCGCCGCCTACAGCCGTCATTTGTACGACATTGCGTCGAGCACCAGTGCCGAGTTCGGCAAGGCGTTCGAAGCCCAGGCCGCTGACGCGCAGAAGAACTTCACCAACCTGGTGGACAGCATGGCCAAGAACGCCCCGGCCGGCTCCGAAACCGCCGTGGCCGTGATGAAGAGCGCCGTTTCGGCTGCCAACAACGCCTTTGAATCGGTGCAAAAGGCTGTCAAGCAGGCCTCCGACATGGCCGAAGCCAACTTCAACGCCGTGGCCACCACGGCAGCCAATGCCGCCAAAACCGCCGCTCCGCGCAAGCGCTGAGCACAGACCGTCCAGGTGCTCTCTGGAGAGCCTACTCTAGGCACGCTTCAGGGATTACCCGGATAATGCACCCATAGATCGACGGCACTCCCGGCGGTCCTCCAGTTGTCTCCTTGGATCCTCTCGAAACCCCCGTTTCAAGGATCCTTTCAAGCCCGGTGTCCCCACCGGGCTTTTTTTTGGCCGCCCGCGGGCGCCCCCCTGCTCCACCATCACCGTCCACAGACCTTGGCGCATACGGCCGGCCTGCAATGCGACTGCCCCCACGCCGCGTACAGGCCCGAGGCTTGGCCGTCTCTCGCCGCACGCGCGTTGACGCGTTTACGCAAGGACGGCGGCGCGAGACGCGGGGCTCGGTGCCGCACGCAAGATTCCCTGCCGCTTGCCCCACCGTCTGGGTGGACTCTCTGGGTGGACTCTCAAGATACGCGCTGCTGCTGCAGAATTCCCTCCAAGACGCGGAAATTATTAAGAATAATTCGCGTTTACCTTATCATTGCGATGTTTCCATCCTGAAAGACTTGATCCACCATGCTGTCTCAAAAAGTGAAAGCCTTGGTCTCGGCCTGCCTCATGGCCACTGCTGCTCTGGGCGCCCATGCGCAAGAGCAGGTTTTGAACCTCTACTCGGCGCGCCACTATTCCACCGATGAGGCCCTGTACACCGGCTTTACCAAGACCACCGGGATCAAGATCAACCGCGTGGACGCAGACGACGCCGGCATCCTGGCCCGCCTCAAGGCAGAGGGTTCTGCCTCCCCGGCCGACGTGATCCTGCTGGTGGACGCAGCGCGCCTGCACAAGGGCGAAGTGGACGGCCTGTTCCTGCCGATCAAGTCCCAGGTGCTCAACGACGCCATTGCACCCAACCTGCGCGCAGCGCCTACCGCCGACGGCTCCATCGCCTGGTACGGTCTGTCCACGCGCGCCCGGATTGTGGTGTTCAACAAGATGAAGGTGCAAAAGGACGATGTGGACACCTACGAAAAGCTCGGCGACCCCAAACTCAAGGGCAAGCTCTGCATCCGTTCGGGCTCGCACCCGTATAACCTGAGCCTCTTCGGAGCCGTGGCAGAACACATCGGCATGGAAAAAACCGAGGCCTGGCTCAAGGGCATCGTGGCCAACCTGGCCCGCCCGCCCAAGGGCGGCGACACCGACCAGATCCGCGCAGTGGCCGCAGGTGAATGCGATGTGGCGGTGACCAACAGCTATTACCTCGCGCGTCTGATGCGCTCGACCAAACCGGAAGACGTGGCGGTGGTCAACAAGTTGGGCGTCGTGTTCCCCAACCAGCAGTCTTGGGGCACGCACCTGAACATCGCTGGCGGCGCGGTGGCCAAGCACACCAAGAACCAGGCCAACGCCATCAAGTTCCTGGAGTATCTGGTGAGCCCCGAAGCCCAGAACTACTTTGCCAACGGCAACAACGAGTGGCCCACCGCCAAGGGCGTGACCACCGACAACCCGGCCCTGCGCGCCATGACCGGTAACGCGCCCTTCAAGAGCGAGACCATCCCGATCAGCGCAGTGGGCGCGAATGCGGTCAAAGTGCAACAGATGCTGGACCGCGTCGGCTTTCAGTAAACAGTTCGCCACACGCGGGGGCCGCGTGGGCGGCACTGCCTTGCCCTTTCACAGCCCGGCCCTGCCGGGCTGTTTTGCTGGGGGCCTGACCCTAGGAGCCTGTCGGACTTGGGAATCGTCGGCTGCAAATGGGCCGCAG
>JBKBUN010000038.1:0-20658 GCA_046289925.1 Burkholderiaceae bacterium
GTGGGCGGTGTTGATCGTGATGCCGCGGGCTTTTTCTTCAGGCGCAGCGTCGATTTCGTCGTACTTCTTGGCTTCGCCGCCGAACTTGCTCGACAGCACCGTGGCGATGGCCGCCGTCAGCGTCGTCTTGCCATGGTCCACGTGACCGATGGTGCCCACGTTCACGTGCGGCTTGGTGCGTTCAAACTTGCCTTTTGCCATTTCAATTCTCCAGTAAAGAGCGTTCCCGTGTGCGGTTTAACGTCTGCATCCGGTTGCTGACTCGCCCCGCACGGGAACAGGGCGGCACCGGATCGCAGACAGTAAATCATGCCCGCCCCCATGAGGGCGCAGGCGTCGCAGATTACTTGGCGCGTGCGGCGATGATCGCCTCGGCCACGTTGCGTGGAGCTTCGCTGTAGTGCTTGAACTCCATCGTGTACGTAGCGCGGCCTTGCGACATCGAGCGCAACGTGGTCGAGTAGCCGAACATTTCCGACAGCGGCACTTCGGCCTTGATGGCCTTGCCACCGCCGGGCATGTCGTCCATGCCCTGCACCATGCCACGGCGGGACGACAGGTCGCCCATGACGTTGCCGGCGTACTCTTCGGGCGTCTCCACTTCCACGGCCATCATGGGCTCAAGGATCACGGGGTTGGCCTTCTTGCAGGCTTCCTTGAAACCAAAGATGGCAGCCATCTTGAATGCCTGTTCGGACGAGTCCACATCGTGGTACGAACCGAAGGTCAGCGTGACCTTCACGTCCACCACGGGGTAGCCGGCCAACACGCCGGTGTTCAGGGCTTCGATCACGCCCTTTTCCACCGCCGGGATGTACTCACGCGGCACCACGCCGCCCTTGATGGCGTCTACGAACTCAAAGCCCTTGCCCTGCTCGTTGGGCTCCACCGTGAACACCACGTGACCGTACTGGCCCTTACCGCCCGACTGGCGCACGAACTTGCCTTCGACATCGGTCGCGGTCTTGCGGATGGTTTCGCGGTAAGCCACCTGGGGCTTGCCCACGTTGGCTTCCACGCCGAATTCGCGCTTCATGCGGTCGACGATGATTTCCAGGTGCAGTTCGCCCATGCCGGCAATGATGGTCTGACCGGACTCTTCGTCGGTGCTCACGCGGAACGACGGATCTTCCGAAGCCAGGCGCTGCAGCGCGATGCCCATTTTTTCCTGGTCGGCCTTGGACTTGGGCTCCACGGCCTGGCGGATCACCGGCTCGGGGAACACCATGCGCTCCAGCGTCACCACGGCATCGGGATCGCACAGGGTTTCACCCGTGGTCACTTCCTTCAGGCCCACACAGGCGGCGATGTCGCCGGCACGGATTTCGTCCACTTCCTGGCGCTCGTTGGCGTGCATCTGCACGATGCGGCCGATGCGCTCCTTCTTGCCCTTGACCGGGTTGAACACGGTGTCGCCCTTGGAGAGCACGCCCGAGTACACGCGCACAAAGGTCAGCTGGCCCACGAACGGGTCGGTCATCAGCTTGAACGCCAGCGCCGAGAATTTTTCGTTGTCGTCGGCCTTGCGGGTGGTTTCCTTTTCGTTCTCGTCGGTACCGGCCACCGGGGGGATGTCCACGGGCGACGGCAGATAGTCGATCACGGCGTCCAGCATGCGCTGCACGCCCTTGTTCTTGAACGCGGTACCGCACAGCATGGGCTGGATTTCGGTGGCAATCGTGCGCACACGCAGGCCTTGCTTGATCTCCGCTTCCGACAGATTGCCTTCTTCCAGGTACTTGTTCATCAGGTCTTCAGACGCTTCCGCAGCAGCCTCGACCATCTTCTCGCGCCATTCCTTGGCCGATTCGACCAGATCGGCCGGAATGTCCTCGTAGGTGAACTTCATGCCCTGGGAGGCTTCGTCCCAGATGATGGCCTTCATCTTGAGCAGGTCGACCACGCCCTTGAAGTTTTCTTCAGCGCCAATGGGAATCACCACGGGCACGGGGTTGGCCTTCAGGCGCAGGCGCATCTGATCGTAGACCTTGAAGAAGTTGGCGCCGGTGCGGTCCATCTTGTTCACGAAGGCCAGACGGGGCACCTTGTACTTGTTGGCCTGGCGCCAGACGGTTTCCGACTGGGGCTGCACACCCCCCACGGCGCAGTACACCATACAAGCGCCATCCAGCACGCGCATGGAACGCTCCACCTCAATGGTGAAGTCCACGTGGCCGGGGGTGTCGATGATGTTGAAGCGGTGCTCTGGGTAGGACATGTCCATGCCCTTCCAGAAGCAGGTCGTGGCAGCCGAGGTGATCGTGATGCCGCGCTCTTGCTCCTGCTCCATCCAGTCCATGGTGGCAGCACCGTCGTGCACTTCACCGATCTTGTGGTTCACGCCCGTGTAGAACAGGATGCGCTCGGTGGTGGTGGTCTTGCCGGCGTCGATGTGGGCCGAGATACCGATGTTGCGGTAGCGCTCGATGGGGGTCTTGCGAGCCATTTGAAATACTCCGTTAACGGCGGAAAGCCCGCCCGCCGAAATGGCGAGTCGGGCTTCAGCCTCTGAGGTGGTGGACGGTGTTTAGAAGCGGAAGTGGCTGAATGCCTTGTTGGCTTCGGCCATGCGGTGCACTTCGTCACGCTTCTTCATGGCGCCGCCACGGCCTTCGGTGGCCTCGAGCAGTTCATTGGCCAGGCGCTGGGCCATGGACTTCTCGCCGCGCTTGCGGGCAGCTTCCTTGATCCAGCGCATCGACAGGGCCAGACGACGCACGGGACGCACTTCAACGGGCACCTGGTAGTTGGCACCACCGACGCGGCGGGACTTCACTTCCACCAGGGGCTTGACGTTGTTGATGGCAACGGTGAACGCCTCGAGAGGGTCCTTGTCGGGGTGCTTCTTCTGAATCAGTTCCAGGGCACCGTAAATGATGCGCTCTGCAACCGCTTTTTTGCCGCCTTCCATGATCACGTTCATGAATTTGGACAGCTCGACATTGCCGAACTTGGGATCCGGCAGGATTTCACGTTTGGGGACTTCGCGACGACGTGGCATTTTTACCTCTATCTTTGCTTCAGTTGGCACCGTTTCCGGCACCGCGAGAGCCAATCCGGGACTCCCACTTACTCGACCCGCGCAGAACGCCTGCGTTTGGGGCCACTACGCTGCACACCGCGCCACGCGGGGAACAGCACCGAAAAACTTGCGGATCCGAACAGGACCAGGGCTTACTTGGCCTTGGGCTTCTTCGCACCGTACTTGGAGCGCGCCTGCTTGCGATCCTTCACACCTTGCAGGTCGAGCGAGCCGCGCACGATGTGGTAGCGCACACCGGGCAGATCCTTCACACGACCGCCGCGAACGAGCACCACCGAGTGCTCCTGCAGGTTGTGGCCTTCGCCGCCGATGTAGGAAATGACTTCGAAGCCGTTGGTCAGGCGCACCTTGGCGACCTTACGCAGAGCGGAGTTCGGCTTCTTGGGCGTCGTGGTGTACACACGGGTGCACACGCCACGGCGCTGGGGAGAGTTTTGCATCGCAGGGCTCTTGGACTTGGTCTTTTCGACCTCGCGCCCATGACGCACGAGCTGGTTAATGGTTGGCATTGAATACGTCCCTAAACGTGAATGCTTCGTGAAAAAGCGAAAACGTGAATCCCTTCGGAATTTCCGAAAAGCCCTCCAATGTAGCAGGAAGGGCTTTGATGGGCAAGCGACCGCCTTGAAAAAGGCTTTGCGGCCATGGGCGCCGCAACCCGCTGCTGACCGCCCGTTCTGCGCCCACCGGGCGGGACGCAGAGGCGGCGGCACTTACTTGATCCAGAGGCGGATTGCGTCCCAGGCCCGGCCCAGCAGACCGGCCTGCTCGACGGTGTCGAGCGCCATGATCGGGGTTTCGACCAGTACTTGGTCGCCCAGCTTGACCTTGAGCTGTCCCACGGTCTGGCCCTTGGTGAAGGGCGCGACCAGCGGTTCGGGGCGGGTGATCTCGGTCGTGATCTTGCCCGCGCTGCCTGCGGGCACGGCCACCACGATGGCTTCGGATCGGCCCAGGCGCAGCGTATCGGCCTTGCCCTTCCACACCGGCAGGGTGGCCACGGGCTGACCGGCATCGAACACACGCACGCCCTCGTAGGCCGTGTAGCCCCAGTTCAGCAGTTTCTGGCTCTCGTTGGCGCGGGCGTTTTCGCTGGCAGCACCCAGCACGATGGACAGCAGGCGACGCTGCCCCACGCCAGGCAGGTCGCGCTTGGCCGTGGCCACCAGGCAGTAGCCGGCGGCCGCGGTGTGTCCGGTCTTGAGGCCGTCCACGCTCGGGTCACGGAACAGCAGCATGTTGCGGTTGGTGTTGTTCGAAGGCGGCGTGCCCGGGTAGCTGTACTGCTTGGTGGCGTAGTAGTGCAGGTACTCGGGAAAGTCCTTCATGAGCCGCGTCGCGAGGATGCCCAGGTCGCGCGCCGTGGTCAGGTGGCCAGGCTCGGTCAGGCCTTCGGGGTTCTTGTAGTTCGTGCTGTTCATGCCCAGGGCCTTGGCCTGGTCGTTCATGAGCTTGACGAAGTTCTCCACCGTGCCGCCCACGCCTTCGGCCAGGGCCACGGTGGCGTCGTTGCCCGACTGCACGATCATGCCCTTGAGCAGGTCGTCCACCGACACCTGCATCTTGGGGTCGATGAACATGCGCGAGCCCGGCATCTTCCAGGCGCGCACGCTCACAGGCAGCTTCTGCTGCAGGTCCACTTTCTTGGCGCGCAGGGCGTCAAACACCAGGTAGGCGGTCATGAGCTTGGTCAGCGAGGCTTGCTCGACCGGCGCGTCCACGTCTTTGGCGGCCAGCACCTGGCCGGCGGTCACGTCCAGCAGGAGGTAGTTGCGGGCGGCAATTTCGGGCGGCTGAGGCGACTGCTGGGCCGATGCCAGCATGGGCAGCGGCGCGATCACCAGCGCCAGGGCCAGGGTGCGCAGCGTGGAGAGGATGCGGTTCATGAACAAAGAAAGGGACGAAGTGAAAAGAAAACCGAAAACCGGAGAGGGTGGGCGCGCCCGCGCGCACCCCGGATGGACCTATCAGCCCAACGGTGGCTGCGCCCGCAAGTGGCGGACCACCAGTTGCTTGAGCAGCGCCAATTGTCCGTGGAAGAAATGGCCGCCCCCGGGGACCACCGTCACGGGCAGGGTCTGTGGGCGGGCCCAGTCCATCACCGATGCCAGGGGCACGGTGTCGTCGTGTTCGCCGTGCACGACCAGAGTGCACTCGTGCGCCGCCGCGGGCAGCGGGGCCACGGCAAAGCGGCTGGCCGCCGTGCCCACCAGCACCACCTGGCGCACATCGCGCGACTCCCACAGCCGGGCTACGCCGTGGCTGGCCACGAAGGCGCCGAAGGAGAAGCCCGCCAGGGCCAGTGACCCGGTGGGCGCCACCTGCTCGACGACCGCCAGCAGGTCGTCGACCTCGCCGCGGCCCTCGTCGTGCGCGCCGGCGCTGCCGCCGACGCCACGAAAGTTGAAACGCACGGCGGTCCAGCCGCACTGCACGAAGGCGCGGGCCAGGGTCTGCACGACCTTGTTGTCCATGGTGCCGCCAAACAGCGGGTGCGGATGGGCGATGACGGCCACGCCGCGGGGGGCTGCACCATCGGCCAGGAGGGCGGTGTCGCGGGCGGCTTCGATGGCACCGGCAACACCCTGCAGCAACAGGCGTTCGGTCTGGGCGTTCACAGGTTTGCTATTGATTTGATAGCTATTCGTGCTTGATCAACAAGCACGAGCAGCCAAAAAGACCCCAAAATGATTCGGGCGGTCTGCGACAGATCCGGTTTCAACGGCCGAGTTCCGGCGGCGTGCGCAAGCGCTCGACAACCTGGCCATCGCGCAGGTGCGAGGTGACGATCTCGTCGATATCGCTTTCGTCTACATAGGTGTACCAAACGCCTTCGGGGTACACCACGGCCACAGGGCCGGCCGCACAGCGGTCCAGGCAGCCCGCCTTGTTCACGCGCACCTGGCCCGGGCCCGCCAGGCCCAGGGCTTTGACCTGGGCCTTGCAGCGCTCGAACCCCTGCTGCGCGCGGTGCTGGGCACAGCTGTCTTCGCCATTGGTGCGCTCATTCAGGCAAAAGAAGATGTGGCGGCGGTAGTAGCCTGGCGCGTCGGCGGCCACGGGCTGGGGGGTGGGGGTGTCGCTCATGCGCGGGATTCTAGGCGCTGGCCCGGCCACAGCCGGCACCAGCCCCGCCGGTACCAGGGTGGCCCTAAGGCCTATCGCGCCGGGAGATGCGCAGCACCACATAGCCCAGCGTGACCAGCGGCCAAAGCCAGCCCAGCCACTGTCCCAGGCCATAGAAGCGAATGAAGCGCCCCTGCTCCCACAACTGCAGGGTTTGGGCGTAGTACGCACTGGCAGGGGCCTGGTTGAGCAGCCCCAGGTGCCACACCAGCACCAGCAGCAGCACGGCCGCACAGGCACGCCGCGGCAGCGCCAGCATCAGCGTGGCCAGCACCAAGGCCACCCACAGGCCCACGCGCACCGGCGCGCCCAACCAGCCCCAGGCGTGGGCCGGGCCCCAACTCAGCGCGGCCGACAGCGCCGTCACGCCCATGCCCAAGGTCAGCAGCACCAGCGCAAACACGGCCCGGCGGCCGACATGGCGGATCACGCTGTAGCCCAGCAGGCATGGAGTGAGCAGGCCCAGCACCACGCACCAGAGCTCGCCCAAAGGCGACAACGGCTCCAGCGGGCCCTGCGGAACGGGCAGCCACGCCAGAAAAGGCGAGCCCTCCAGCGCGGCGGCCAGCGCGGCCTCGAAACGCTCGCGCACCTGGCCCAGGCCGAAGGGCACTGCCGGCGGAAACAGCAGCGCCAGCGGCCACAGCGCCAGCAGTACGAGCACGCCACGCGCGTCGGCTACGAACCAGCGCGCACGAAAGTCGCTCCAGCGCTGCAGCGCGCCCAGACGCTCCAGCCCGGTGGCCAGCACGGCCCCGACCAGGGTGCCCGCGGTGTTGAGGAGCCAATCCAGGTTGGACGGCACCCGTCGGGGCAGGTAGATCTGCAGGAACTCCATCGCGCCCGACAGCAGCGCACCGGCCGCCACAGCCGCCGTCAGGGGCACGGCCACGCGCCGCGCCCCTGTACGCAGCAGCGCCAGCGCCAGCAAAAAACCCAGCGGAGCATAGCCCGCCAGGTTGATGGAGACGTCGAACCAGGTCCAATACGGCGGCGGCAGCGGGGCGAACGCAAACACCCGCGGGTCGATGCCTTGCTCGCGCCAGCCCTCGAAGGGAAACAGGCTGGCGAAGACGATCAACGCCGCGTGCAGCAGCGCCAAGGGCCAGGCCGAGGTCTTGTGCACCGCGGCGGCCCGATTCAGAAGGGCTTGACGACCACCAGCACTACGGCCACCGTCAGCAGCAGCACGGGCACCTCGTTGAACCACCGGAACCACACATGGCTGCGCCGGCTGCTGCCGTCGGCCAGCTTGCGCAGCAGCACCGCACAGGCGTGGTGGTAGCCCACTGTGAGCAGCACCACCGCCAGCTTGGCGTGCATCCAGCCGTTGCCAGGGCCGCGGCCGATGCCATAGCCCATCCACAGCCACAGGCCCAGCCCGATGGCGGGCACGGCCAGCAGCGTGGTGAAGCGCAGCAGCTTGCGCGCCATGAGCAGCAGGCGTTCGCGCTCCGACGACGAGCCCGGCGCCACCATGGCCAGGTTCACGAAGATGCGCGGCAGATAGAACAGGCCGGCGAACCAGCTGGCCACGAAGACGATGTGAAAGGCTTTGACCCAGAGCATGGGGCGCAGTGTACGAACGAAGCGCGCCGCCGGGCGTCTCGCAGGGTCGGAAAGCCCGAAAAAAAAGCCCGGCGGGAGCGCCGGGCCGACAAGCCTGGGCTTCGTGCACGCCTCGCCCAGGCCCCGCTCAGGGAGGAAAAGCGGGGGGCAGTGGCCTGCCCGATCCCAATGTAGCACCCGGGTGCGCCATGGCACAAGCCGCCGTGCCACTGCCGCACCCCGGGGATTCCCGCAGGTCGCGGGCAGTGCGCGGGATGGCTGCACCGCCCCCGCGGGCCGATAGGGCACAATTTTCGGCATGCACCTGCCTTCTCCTGCCCCGTTTCCGCAGAACCGCCCGCGCCGCCTGCGCCGCGATGCGTTCACCCGCAACCTGGTACGCGAGCACCGCCTGTCGCCGCACGACTTCATCTACCCGGTGTTCGTGCACGAAGGTACGGCCCGCCGCGAGCCCGTGGCCTCGATGCCGGGCGTGGACCGGCTGAGCCTGGATCTGCTGCTGCCCGTGGCCGAAGAATGCGTGTCGCTGGGCATTCCGGTGCTGGCGCTGTTTCCGGCCATCGACCCGGCGCTCAAGACGCCCGACGGCAAGGAAGCGCTGAACCCCGAGGGCCTGATCCCGCGCGTGGTGCGGGCGCTGAAACAGGAATTCCCCGATCTGGGTGTGATGACCGATGTGGCGCTGGACCCCTACACCAGCCACGGCCAGGACGGCGTGCTCGACGACAGCGGCTACATCCTCAACGACGAGACGGTGGAGATCCTCACCGGCCAGGCGCTCACGCATGCCGACGCAGGCGTGGACATCGTCGCGCCCAGCGACATGATGGACGGCCGCATCGGCGCGATCCGCGAGGCGCTGGAAGTGCACGGCCACATCCACACGCGCATCATGGCCTACAGCGCCAAGTACGCGAGCGCCTTCTACGGCCCCTTCCGCGACGCCGTGGGCACGCGCGGCGCTTTGGGCAAGGCCGACAAGAACGTCTACCAGATGGACCCGGCCAACAGCGACGAAGCGCTGCGCGAAGTGGGCCAGGACATTGCCGAGGGCGCGGACATGGTGATGGTCAAACCCGGCATGCCCTACCTGGACATCGTGCGCCGTGTGAAGGACGAGTTCCGCGTGCCCACCTTTGCCTACCAGGTCAGCGGCGAGTACGCGATGCTCAAGGCCGCCGCCGCCCAGGGCTGGCTGCAGCACGACGCGGTGATGATGGAAAGCCTGCTCGCCTTCAAGCGCGCGGGGGCCGACGGCATCCTCACCTACTTTGCGCGCGACGCCGCTCGTTTGCTATTGAATCGATAGCGGCTTGTGCTTGATAGGTAAGCACGAGAGGCCGATTTGACTCCAAACCCTGCCGGCGTTCGCGTCTTCCACCTGCACGCGGGCGGCGTGCAGGAACTGCCCGCCCTGCCCGCGCAGCCGCCGGCCCAGGGCTTTGTGTGGGTCGCCTGCGCGCGCCCGGTGTTTTCCGAACGCCAGGCCGAGCTGCAGGCCGCGCTGCAGGCGCTGGCAGGCGCGCAACTGGTGGATCTGCACGTCTCGGATCTGCTCAACGCGCAACTGCCCTCGCGCTACGACTACACGCTGCAGTACGACCTGGTGGTATTCCGCCGCCTGGCCGCGGCCAGCACCGCGGCCAACGTGAACGGCAATGGGAACGGGAACGGCGCTGCACCCGTGCCCCTGCCCCAGGGCAGCGCCCCGCGCCGTGGCGGCCCGCCCGTGCTGCACCGCATCGACACCAGCCCGGTGGGCTTTGCGATCTTCGACCAGGTGCTGCTCACGGTGCACCCGGCCGACTGCGCCGTGCGCGACGCCTACGTGCAGCGCCTGCTGGCGGCTGCCACGGGCACGGCCGAGCCGCCGCGCGAAGGCCGCCCCAGCGCCCCGCCCCCGGGCAACCGCCTGCCCACCAGCCCGGCCGACCTGATGCTGCGCCTGGTCAACCAGATGGTGGACGGCTACCTCGACCTGCGCCGCGAGCTCTCGCGCCAGCTCGACCACTGGCAGACCGAGCTGCTGCGCCCGCGCACGCGCTTTTCCAACTGGAGCGCGCTGCTCGATGCGCGCATGGCGCTGCACCAGCTTGACGAGATCTGTGAAGACCAGCGCACCGCGGTGCAAGACTGGATCGATGCCCTGGAGACCCGGCCCCAGCCCGACAGCACCGCCGGGCTGCGCGAGTGGGACCTGCTCAAGGTGCGCAGCCGCGACGTGCTGGAGCACATCGAGCGCGTGGTGCACCACGTGCGGCGGCTCGAACAGAGCACCGAAACCGCCGTGCAGATGCATTTTTCGGTGCAGAGCAACCGCACCAACGACATCATGCGCACACTCACCGCGCTCACGGCCGTGTTCCTGCCGCTGAACCTGATCGCGGGCATCTTCGGCATGAACTTCGACTTCCTGCCGCTCATCCACCAGCAGGACGGCTTCTGGTGGGCCATGGGAGCCATGGGCCTGATCGCGCTGGCACTGGTGGCGCTGTTCTGGCGCAAGCGCTACCTGGCGCGCACGGGCGGCTGAGCCCCCCGGACGTTGTTGCACACGCGACAAGCCGGGCGCGCGGCTGTCAGGCTCTTCACGCTGGCGGCTCAATGTTGCAATCTGCAACTTCGTGTACGCAAACCGTTGGGCCGCCGGTGCAGTCGGCTCTGTCTCTCGCCTCCGCATTCGATGAACCGCCTCACCATTGCTGGCAAGTTGCGCCTGATGGCCACCGTCAGCACCCTGATCCTGATCGCCACGTCCGCCTACTTCTTGTGGGAGGAATACCACCTCACCCGCAGCAGCCGCGAGATGGCCGTGCGCCAGACGGTGGAAGTCGCGCACTCCATCCTCGACTGGGCCCACGGGCTGGAAAAGGCTGGCACCCACACCCGCGAGCAGGCCCAGCAGCTGGGTCTGTCGGCCCTGCAGGCCGCCCGCTATTCGGGCAACGAATACTTCTGGCTGCAGACGGTGGACGCCAAGGTGGTGATGCACCCCTTCCGCCCCGATCTGAACGGCAAAGACGGCTCGGCCATCAAAGACCCGGACGGCAAGGCCGTCTTCCGCCTGTTTGGCGACCGCGCCCGCCAGCCCGACGGCGGCGGCATCGTCGAGTACCAGTGGCCCAAGCCTGGCCAGCAAGATCCTGTGCCCAAGATCTCGTACGTCAAGCGCTTTGCCGCCTGGGACTGGGTGGTGGGCTCGGGCGTGTACGTGGACGACCTGCGAGCCACCTTCGTCGCCAGCCTGACGCGGTCGCTCGTGGTCATCGGCATTGCGCTGGCCATCAACCTGCTCATGGTGCGCGGCGTGTACCGCACCGTCTCGCGCGGACTGGGCAAGGCCATCCGCGTGGCGCATGCGATTTCGCAGCGCGACCTCACGCAGGAGATCACCGTCAAGGGCCAGGACGAGATCAGCGAGCTGCTGCGTGCCATGCAGCGCATGCAGACCGACCTGATCGACACGCTGCGCACGGTGCGCGACACCACCGACCAACTTGCCCAGGCCAGCGAGCAGATTGCCAGCGGCAACATGGACCTGAGCAGCCGCACCGAAAGCACCGCGTCGAGCCTGGAGCAAACGGCGGCCAGCATGGAGCAGCTCACCGGCTCGGTCGCACAGAACGCGCAGGCCGCGCGCCGCGCCGCCAGCACCGCCACCAGCGCGAGCGAGGTCGCCATGCAAGGCGGTCAGGCCGTGTCGCAGGTGGTAGACACCATGAACCGCATCAGCGCCTCCTCGCGCCGCATTGCCGACATCATCGGCGTGATCGACGGGATCGCCTTCCAGACCAACATCCTGGCACTCAACGCCGCCGTCGAAGCCGCGCGCGCGGGCGAGCAAGGCCGAGGCTTTGCCGTGGTGGCCGGTGAGGTGCGCAGCCTGGCCCAGCGCAGCGCCGAGGCCGCGCGCGAGATCAAGCAGCTCATCCACAGCTCGGTCGAGCAGGTGGAGGCCGGGGCCACGCAGGTAGACGCTGCAGGCCAGACCATGGACCGGCTGGTCGCAGCTGTGCAGGAAGTGCACAGCCTGATCCAGGAAATCACCACCGCCACGGGCGAGCAGAGCAACGGCATTGCCCAGGTGAACGTGGCCGTGTCGGAACTGGACCGCATGACGCAGCAAAACGCCTCGCTGGTCGAAGAATCGGCCGCCGCCGCCGAAAACCTGCGCGAGCAGGCCGTGGCCCTGGCCGAGAGCGTGAACCGCTTCCGCATGGCCTGAAGGCTCTGCGCCCACCGCGCAGAAGGGGCCTCAGCGCGGCGGTGCGCTCACGCCCCAAAGCGGTGCTGCATGGTCCCAGGCCAGACGGCCGCCCCCTGCGGGCAGGCCATCCCGCCAGCGCGGGTAGCTGGCCATCAGCTCGCCGTCGTACCGCCAGCGCTGGTTGTCCCTGGTGACCGCGCCGACCCCCAAAGCAGTCTGGGTAGCGCTCGATCAGCGCACACCCGCCTGGGCCAGCGCGATCAGCCGTCCTGCGCGCCAAAGTGCGAGCGCCGCCACGTGCGCCCGGTGTGGATGCACCGCGGCTTGCGATGTACGGCAAGCGGTCCATTGTTCACCGTCTTTGGGCCCCATCGCCCCGCTATGGAGCCGCAAACACAGCGAAAACGGTCCTCGCTGGGGCTCATGTTCGCTTTCGGCGCCCCAAGTCCGACAGGCTTGCAGGATCAGCCCAAGTGGCGGTCGAAGAAGGCCAGCGTACGGTCGCGCGCCACCAGGGCTGCGGCTTCGTCGTACGAGCCGCGCTGGTCGCAGTTGAAGCCATGATCGGCTTGGTACACATGCACCTCGACTTCAGGGTGGGCGCGGCCGAAGGCCTGCACGCTGTCGAGCGGAATCCAGTGGTCGCGCTCGCCAAAGTGCGCCAGCACCGGCACGCGGGGCTGGCGGGCCGACTCTTCGGGCGTGGTCATGCCGCCGCCGTAGTAACACACGGCTGCGGCCAGCCCTTCGAGCGTGCAGGCCGAGCGCCAGGTCAGCAGGCCGCCCCAGCAAAAGCCCACGATGCCCACCTTGCCGCCGCTGCGCTCGCGCGCCCAGTCGATCGCAGCCTGGATATCCTGCAGCACCCCAGGGACGGGCAGGGCGTCCACCGCCTGCTTCAGATCGAAGCCTTGCTTCATGTCCTGCTCGGTGTAGCCCAACTCCACCCCCTGCTGCACGCGCGCAAAGGTGGAGGGCGCAATCGCCAAGTAGCCGCGGGCCGCAAAACGGTCGGCCACGGCGCGGATGTGGCTGTTGACGCCAAAAATCTCCTGCAGCACCACCACTGCGCCCTGCGGCGGGGCGTCGGGTTCGGCCACCCAGGCGGGGCAGGCCTGGCCATCGGCAGCCTTGAGTTCGATCCACTGACCCATGTGCGTTCTCCTTGTTGCGGTGCGGCGGCGGCCCGGCACTGTCGCGCCCGGACCGCACCGCGGGTGGGGCCCCTCGCCGGCGGCGATGGGGAATGCTGTAATGCGGCCCTTGGCCGCACCCCCGCATTCTTGCAGCGCCTGGCTTTCCGGGCAAAACTCGGCCTTGGGGCCAGCGCTGCGGCCCACCGAACCCACCCCGAGTCTTGCGCATGGACCTCAAACCGCTGATCACGCTGCTGGCAATCGTCAACCCGCTGGCCATCGTGCCGTTCTTCATCCACTACACCGAGGGCTTCAGTCCCGCGCAGCGCCGCCGCACCATCCAGGTGGCGTCGATGAGCGTGTTCTGCGTAATCGCCGCCTGTGCGCTGCTGGGCCTGCAGATCCTGGATTTCTTCAACATCTCGCTGCAGAGCTTTCAGGTAGGCGGCGGGATGCTGCTGCTGATCTCGGCCATGAACATGCTAGGCGCGCAGCCCGCCGAGGCCAAACCGCACACGCACGAATTGGAAGAAGGCGCCGAAAAAGCCGCGGCCGGCTCAAGCATCGCCGTGGTGCCACTGACGATTCCGCTGCTCACCGGCCCGGCGAGCATGTCCACGGTGGTGATCTATGCCGACAGAGCGCAGACCTTCTGGCAGCACGCCTCGCTGCTGGTGTACGGCGTGGTCATCGCCGCAGCCACGGCCGTGTGCTTTGCGCTGGCCGACCCGATTGCGCGCGTGCTGGGCAAGACGGGTATCAACGTGATGACCCGGCTCATGGGCCTGATCCTCGCGGCACTGGCCGTGGAGGTGATGGCCGACGGCCTGGGCAAGCTGTTCCCGGTGCTGGTGGCGCGGTGACAGGGAGCCCCCTGAGTCGCCTGCGGCGCCTTCCCCCTCGGAGGGCTCCTCGGTACGCATCGAGCGGAAAGTGTGCGCCGCGGATCGGGAACGGCTGCAAGGCGCCAAGCGCAGCAATAGCCGGCGCTATTGCGAGCATTGGCAACGCAGCAGGCGGCCCGAGTCCGCGGATGCACACGGCGCGAGGATGCGTGCAGAGGGGCCCTGGCCCTCGCTGCGGGGCGGCCCTTGCTCGGCGCCCCCGAGCCGACGGCCCGCACTCCTTGCCATCCTTGCCACAGACGGGGGCGGCAGGCTTCACACACCAGCATTGACCATGTCCACCATCCTCGTCCTGGAAGACGACCCGGCCATTGCCCACACCGTGTGCTACGCCCTCGGCCGCGAGGGCTGGGCCGTGACGCACAGCCTGCTGGTGCAGGACGCGCGCCAGCAGCTGCGCGTCCAGCGCTTTGACGCGCTGGTGCTGGACGTGGGCCTGCCCGACGGCAATGGGCTGGATTTGCTGCGCGAGCTGCGCCAGGCTCCGGCCACACTGGCCCACTTGCCGGTGCTGGTGCTCAGCGCCCGGGGCGAAGAAATCGACCGTGTGCTGGGCCTGGAGCTGGGTGCCGACGACTACCTGGCCAAGCCCTTCAGCCCGCGCGAGCTGGCGGCACGCATCAAAGCCCTGCTGCGCCGCGCAGCGCGCCCGGCTACAGCCCCCGCGCCCGCTGGCCTGCACGACGACGCCGCGGGCCAGCGCATGCTGCTGGCCGGGCAGCCGCTGCCGCTCACGCGGCGCGAATACCGGCTGCTGGCCTGCCTGGTGCAGGGCGCAGGCCGCATCCTGAGCCGCGAGGCCCTGCTGGCCGCGGCCTGGGGCGACGACAGCGACAGCCTGGACCGCACGGTGGACACCCACATCAAAACCCTGCGCGCCAAGCTGCGCGAAGCCGACCCGTCGCGCGAGTACATCGTCACCCACCGCGGCCTGGGCTACGCGCTGGCTGTGAGCTGAACGCACCTGCCTGCCATGCGTCTCGGCCTGCGCCTGCTATTCGCCTTCTTCGTCATCAACGGGATTGCGGCCTTTTTTGTGCTGCGCGTGTTTGTGGCCGAAATCAAGCCCAGCGTGCGCGAGGTGATGGAAGACATGATGGTGGACACCGCCCACCTGCTGGCCGAACTGGCGGCCGACGACCTGGCAGCGGGCCGTTTGACCGAGGGACGCTTTGCCCGGCAGGTGCAGGCCTATGCGCAGCGCACGGTGAACGCACCGATATGGGGGCTGTCCAAGCAGAGCCTGGACTTCCGCATCTACGTGACCGACGCGCAGGGTGTGGTGCGGTTCGACTCCGAGCAGCGCGCCGTGGGCGAGGACTACTCCCGCTGGCGCGACGTGGCCCGCACGCTGCGCGGCGAGTACGGCGCGCGCGCCACGCGGGACGACCCGGACGACGACAGCACCGGCGTGATGTACGTGGCCGCGCCCGTGCAGGTGAACGGACGTATCGCCGGCGTGCTCACCGTGGCCAAGCCGGTGCGCAGCGTGCAGCGCTTTATCGAGCGCGCCGAGCGCAAGGTTCTTGCCGGCGGTTTGCTGCTGCTGGGCCTGTCGGCCGCCGTGGGGGTGGCCGTCACACTGTGGATGGTGTGGAACGTGCGCCGCCTGCGCGACTACGCCCTGAGCGTGCAGGGCCCGGCCGCCGGGGCGCCCGCGGCCGACTGGACGGCCCCCCCCCCCGTGCCCCGGGTGCCGGGTGAACTGGGCGACCTGGCGCAGGCCATGGACCGCATGCGCGTCCGGCTGCAAGGGCAGGACTACGTGGAAGGCTATGTGCGTGCCCTCACGCACGAACTCAAAAGCCCAGTGGCCGCGATCCGCGGCGCCGGAGAGCTGCTGCAGGACGATTTGCCCGCAGCCGACCGCGCACGCTTTGCCGACCAAGTGGTAACGCAGAGCGAACGCCTGCAGCGCCTGATCGACCGGCTGCTCGAACTCTCCAAGCTCGAACAGCGCCCTCACGCCGAGGCCTCGGCCCCGGTGGCGCTGGCCGCCTGCGCGCAGCAGGCGCTGCAGCAAGTGCAGGCGCGCGCCGCGCAGCGCGGCATTGCGCTGGCGCTGCACGGCGAAGGCGCAAACGGCCCCTGGGAGGCCGAACTCATCACCCTGGCGCTGGGCAACCTGCTGGACAACGCGGTGGACTTTGCCCCGCCCGGCAGCACCGTGCAGGTACGGCTGAACGGGCCCGAGGTGCAGGTGCAGGACGCAGGCCCCGGCGTGCCCGACTATGCACTGCCGCGGCTGGGCGAGCGCTTTTTCACCACCGCGCGGCCCGACGGCACCCGCAGCGGCTCGGGCCTGGGCCTGGCCATCGTGCAGCGCGTGATGGCCCTGCACGGTGGGCAGATGCGGGTGCGTAACACCGCGCCGGGCCTGTGCGTCACGCTCACCCTGCCCTGACGGGCGCGTGAGCGCGGGGTGGCCGGGCCGCCCCCCGCGCCCGCCGCCACGCCGCAGCACTTCACACCCGCTTCACAGACTTCATGGTCCGCTCACGTGGGCTGCCGAGACTGGCCTGCACACACGACAACACCTTGGAGGACTTGTGAAGAAACGCCATCCCTGGCTCACCAAACTCGCCGCACTCGGCGGCATCACTCTGCTGCTGCTGTGGGGCCTGGGCCTGATTGCCGACATCGTGCGCGACCGCCAGACCCACCGCAGCCAAGCCGTGCAAAGCGTGGCCGACAGCCTGGCAGGCCCGCAAACCCTGCTGGGCCCGCTGATCCACATGGCCTGCGTCGAAAGCTGGGACGACGCCACCGCGCCGGCCGAGCGCCGCGGCGAGCAGCGGCGCGAGTTCCGCCTGACGGCCATGCCCGAGCGCCTGTTGCTGCGCACCGACGTGGCACTGCAAGAGAGGGCGCGCGGCCTGCACAAGGTGCCCGCTTACCAGACGCAGACGCGCATCAGCGCCCAATGGGACAGCCTGGTCAGCCTGCAGCCGCAGCGCCAGGTGCAGGGCTCGCGCCTGCAATGCGGCCAGCCCATCCTGATGGTGGCGGTGAGCGATGCGCGCGGCATCCGCAACGCACGACTGCAGCAGGACGGGCAGACGCTCGCGCTCAAGCCTGGCACCTTCCACCCCACTTATGCGCGGGGCCTGCACGCGGTGCTGCCGGCGGCGCTGGCGGGCAGCAGCGACAGCTTTGCGGCCACGCTGGATCTGGAACTCGTGGGCACCGAGCGTTGGGCCGTGGTGCCGCTGGGCAGCACCACCGAAGTCAGCGTGCAGGGCCCATGGCCGCACCCCTCGTTTGGCGGGCGCTTTCTGCCCACCGAACGGCAAGTGTCAGATGCGGGCTTTCGCGCGCAGTGGCGGCTTTCGTCGCTGGCCACCACGGCACAGCAGGATGTGGAACGCAAGCGCCGCCTATGCGACCCGGCCAGCGACACCGGGGCCGACGCGGCCACGCCCACGGAAGGCCCGAACGCCGCGCCGCGCGGTTGTGTGGACAGTTTCAGCGTAGCGCTGGTAGACCCGGTGAACCCCTACACCTTGAGCGACCGCGCTACCAAGTACGGCCTGCTGTTTGTGGCTCTGACCTTCGTGGCCGTGGGCCTGTTCGAGCTGCTGCTGCGCCTGCGCGTGCACCCGGTGCAGTACCTGCTGGTGGGTAGCGCGCTGTGCAGCTTCTTCCTGCTGCTGGTGAGCCTGTCGGAGCACCTGCCCTTTGGCTGGGCCTACGGCGTGGCGGCCAGCGCCTGCGTGGTCCTGCTCACCTACTACGCCCGCCACATGCTCGGGCGGCTGTCGCGCGGGCTGCCGCTGGGCGGCGGCATTGCGCTGCTGTATGGGCTGCTGTACATGCTGCTGCAACTGGAGCAGACGGCCCTGGCCGTGGGCTCGATCGCGCTGTTCGCCGTGCTGGCCGCGGTGATGGTGCTCACCCGCAAGGTGGACTGGTACAGCCTGGCCCCGGCACGGGCGGACCTGCCCGAAAAACGCCCACCCCCACCCGTGCCGCCGCGCGGGGCGCCTTCTGCGGCAGATTCGGCATGAGCGCCGCGCACCACCACGCCCTGGCAGGGCGGAGCAGCTGGGAGCGCTTTCTGGCCGGACACGGCCTCGAAGGCACCGCGCCACCGCCCGCCACCGCCCTGAGCCCGGCCGACGCCGACCGCGTGGCCGCCTACCGCAACGCGCTGCTGCAGGCCCTGGCCCAACGCGACCGGCAGGCGCTCGCCCAGGCCCAGGCGCGGCTGGTCCAGGCCGCATGGCGCGCCCGACCGCTGGCCGCCCCCCCGCTGCGGCGTGCGCTGCGCGAGCTGGCTTGGCGCGCAGCCGGCTTGGGCGTGGCGCTGCGGATGCCGCTGGACTGAGGCAGGCAGCTTTTAAGCCCACTCGGCTGCTCGTGCTTATAAATCAAGCACAAACAGCTATTGTTTTTGTAGCGATAAGTTGGCAAAGCGATCAGGCCAGCGCCGCATCGGCCTGCTCGGCTTCGCCCGACGAGCAACTGTGGCCACCACAGCCGTGGATCAGCGCGCGCGGCAGCGCGTCGGGTGCATGCACAGTGCCGGTGGCCGGGTCAAAGCCCACGCGCCGCAGGTGCAGGGCAAGTGCCGCATCCATGCTTTGCGCGTGCTGCGGGAACCACACCGCCAGCTCCGACACCATGGCCCGCAGCACGCCCAACTCGCCGCGCTGTGCACGGGCTGCGCCTTCGCGCATGACCTGCAGCACCACCTTGTGCTGCAGGCTGTGGCAGTTGCCCGAGGCAAAACGCGTCTGCGCCATCCAGGCGTCTTCCTGGCCGAAATGCTGTTCGGTGTGGTCCACCAGCGCATGCCAGGCGGCCAGCACGTTCGCATCGTCGGCACGCTCCACGGCGGCGAGCAGATCGACGAACTCGCGGTGGGTGTCGTCCATCAGGGGCAGATCGAGCGCAAGCGCGTCGGTCCATTGGAGTGTGGGCATGGGGGGGTCCTTCGGGGCAGCAACAGAAAGGCGCAGCTTAGGTGCGCCCCCCGACGGGCGCTTTGATACAGGTCATGCGGTAGGCGTGGCCGCCGTGTCGGCAGCCGCCATCCAAGCGCGGCATACGGCCCGGCCAACGCTGGATGCCCAAAGTGTTGTAAATCCCCCTCATATCGGGTTGGCAGGTGTCAAGCCTTGATCGAGGAGCGGTTGCGTTTGGTAACGGCTGTGCGTTCTGTACACGCTTGCGCGGTGTATCGCGGTGTAACGCGGCTTCTTACACTGCGCACATCACTCCTGCGCCCGCACCATGGACACCCTTGTTGCCCCTGACGCCCCCCAGCGGGCCCTTGACCCGAACGCCCTGGGCGTCGCCCCCCCCACAGCCGCCACGAACCCGGATGCGCCCCGCAGCGCAGCGGCCACGGCTGCGGGCATGTCCACCGTGGCCGCCGCCGCGGCCAGCCTGGCCGCCTGCGGCGGTGGCGGCGGTGGTGGCGGCGGCTCCAGCCTGCCCGGCGGTGTGACGCCGATTCCCACGCCCAGCCCGGCCCCCCTGCCCAGCCCCGCGCCGGCACCTGCTCCCACTCCCGCACCCGCACCCGCGCCCGCGCCGGGCCCGGCCCCCGGTCCCGCACCGGCTCCGAGCCCTGCGCCCGCACCGTCCACAGGCGTGTATCGCTTCACCACCCCGGCGAACGACGCCGACGCCGCACGCTTTCTGCTGCAGGCGCAGCTGTCCGCCTCGGTGGGCGAGATCGCCTCGCTGCGCAGCAGCACCTATGCCGACTGGCTGGAGCAGCAGTTCAACACCTCGCCTGGCATCACCGGCTGGGACTGGCTCAACCAGCGCGGCTATGCGGTGGTGGACAGCAACCACTATTTCGACAACAGCTACCCGGCCGACTACATGATCTGGCACCAGCTCATGCGCGCGCCCGACCCGCTGCGCAAGCGGGTGGCGCTGGCCCTGTCCGAGATCTTTGTGGTCTCCACCTCGGGCATTGACATCAGCTGGCGCAGCCACGCCATGGCCGCGTACTGGGACATGCTGGTGGCCAACGCCTTTGGCAGCTTCCGCCAACTGCTCGAAGACGTGACGCTCAACCCCGAAATGGGCGTGTACCTTAACACGCGTGTAAACCATAAATAACACGCCGCCACAGGCCGCCAGCCCGACGAGAACTACGCCCGCGAGATCCTGCAGCTCATGTCCATCGGACTGGTGCAACTCCACCAGGACGGCACGCCCAAACGAGACGCCAGCGGCAGCCCGCTGGAGAGCTACACACAAAGCGACATCACCAACCTGGCGCGCGTGTTCACGGGCTACGACTTCGACATGTCGCAGAACGTGCCGATTCCCGTGCCGGGCAGTTCTCGCACCGTTCCCAGCACCGCGTACACACGCCTGCCCATGGTGCTCAACGCGAGCCGGCACTCCACGCTCGAAGCCCGCTTTCTGGGCGCAACCGTGGCCGCCAACACGCCGGGTGCCGCCGCGCTCAAGACAGCGCTGGACACCATCTTCAACCACCCCAACGTCGGGCCGTTCATTGGCAAGCAGCTCATCCAGCGGCTGGTGACCAGCAACCCCAGCGCAGGCTACGTGTCGCGCGTGGCTGCGGCCTTCAACGACAACGGCCAAGGACAGCGCGGCGACATGCGCGCCGTGGTGCGCGCCATCCTGCTCGACGACGAGGCACGCGACCCGGCCACCGCCACGCAGCCCACCTTCGGCAAGCTG